>NZ_JAWRHZ010000059.1:0-3047 GCF_040308045.1 Proteiniborus sp. | reverse complement strand
GTAACCTTTGCATAGAGCTTGTAGTTTCCTGCTGCAAGCCCGGCTTTGATATCGGTATAATACCATCTGCCGTTCGGCTTTGCAAAGGCTATTACCGCTTCTTTTCCATCAGCCGTATTCTTTGCTATAATACTCACATCGCTGCCCATTGTAGCCTCGCCGTATACCTTAAAGGCAGTACCTGACTTCACCTCTGCAGGTGCGTTTATTGTAGCCGATACCACATCCACATCTGCATAGCCTATAGGCGATGTATTGCCGTTATATATGGCTGACGCTTTTATAGTGATCCTGCTTCCGGCAAAATCATCTGCAACCTTTATGATAAATGTCAATTCGCCCTTTTCTCCGGCCTTGAGCTTGGCTATTTTCTTCTCCAAGCTTCCCGAGCCGGAAACCAGAGAGGTACCCTCCGGTATGGAGGCTTTTATGGTCACATTACTGAGATCTGCCTCTTTGGTATTATGATAATTCACCCTTGCCGTAATATTTTTGCCCTTTTGTACATAGCTTACATCTGTCCTGACATTGTTGAAATTTCCGTTGAATATATCCCTGCTATAGGACTCAAGAGTTATATTGCCCAAGTCAATTGCTTGGCCTGCTTCCAGTTCTTCCTCAGTGATTGTCCTTTGAACATCTTTAGAATAATATCCGGATACTCCCCAAATATTAAACTGATATCCGCCAGCTCCAAAGGCTTTTGTAAATCTAAATACGCCATCCCTATCACTATCGGTGCTGCTCCAGCTCCAATTATCAATGCCCGATGCATATATGGCCGTTTCTATATTTTTGCCGTCGCTGCCTTTTATTACGCCTGACACATCAAGCTTTGTGTAGAGTATAAAGTCTGCATCTTCACCATCCGGTGTAATGCCGGTGTATCTTCTGTTTGCAGTTAACTGCGTGCTATTGTCGGTATATACATATACTGTATATCTCTCATCGCTCTTTGGAACCTCCAGAGTATATCGACCATCAGCACCTGGCCTGGCCCATCTGTATGAACCTTTTGTCCCGGCAGCATAAATTTCAACATTCTGAACGGGATTTCCGTTTTTATCCTTTACGCTTCCTTTGATCTCTCCCATGACAGGCACTGTAAACTCAATTTCTGTAGTTTTATCTTTAAATATTGTTATATGCTGCGCCTCATAGTAAGAGTAAGCGCCGTAGTATAATGCAATGCTATAATCCGCCGCAGGAATATCATTAATTACAGCTTCGCCATTATCAACGGTAGTACCATTAAAGTATTGGCCTATATCCCAATTTGATATATAAATGTCTGCACCTTTTACTGGATTATCTTCGGTATCCTTTACCGTTACTTTCAGATTCCCTACATCTTTATACTTGTCCGCAAACACAATATCCTGGCCTATGTCAGCCGTTCCTACAGCAAGCTCAATTTCTAAATCTATATACCCTCTGGGAGCATAAGATAATAATCTATAGTCCCCTTCCGGCACAGCATTAAAGCTATAGCGTCCGTCGCCGTCAGCATAAGTCCAGCTGTAGTCTATATATTCCTCCCCTGCCTTCTTCTGGAGGAGAACAGCCTGGTACCTTACTCTGTCTCCATTTTCCTTTTCTACCAAACCGTATAGCTTTGCCAGCCTTTTTATCGATATATTTTTCACTGCTTTTTCGGATACATTGCCTGCAAAGTCTTCAAAGAAAAATTCTATTCTATCTACATCAGCATATTCTTCAGTAATCTGGATCCATCTGGAAAACTCATATTTATCATTCTCAGACTTTATATATCCCAATGATGCTGTATCGATTTTTTCGGAGCCTTTATATAAATCCGCATATGCTTTTATTGATTTTTCAGCACCTTTAGCAAACAGCTCCACATATCCTCCCTGTGCGGGCTCTCCATTCACTCCCACCTCGCTGGGTGCAGCAGGTGCAACGGTGTCAAGCCAAATGCCTGCGGTTATGACAGAAGATTCTTTGCCATCCATTTGCTTAAACTTCAGATATACATTTTTAAAGCCGTTTTCCTTATCCAGAGTCCAGTTCATCACAGGAGAAACATTTTGATATGGAGCTGTGCCCAATGCCTCTGCCGTGTTTGCTATTTTTACCAAGTTATACCCTGCAGCATCGATGTAAAGCTTAACCGTCTCCGATGCAGTGTATAGCTGTCCGCTGTTTATATAGACCTTCGGCACCCCTACGGCAGGCGATTGGGAATGAAGGTTTCTTTTTCTCAACATAGTTCTTCCCATTATGGTCTCATCGGCTTTATGGATATAAAGCTCATAGTCGCCCATGGGCAAATCATCTATCAAAGCTTTATCAAATATCAATCTGCCCGATGCATCAGGCTTGCCTGCACTTATGGTCTTTAGCAGCCTCTTATCGACGTTATCATCCTTATTGTACTCGTACAAATAAATCTTGTATTCGACATTCGGATTATAATTCAAAGTAGATATCCTGTAATCCTTTTTATCATAAGAAGATGTGCCTATAACGGCGGGATTGGAGGAAACCAATAGCTCCTGAGTCCCTTCATAATATGGGTTCTTAATCTCTTTACCGTCATAATAGACCTTGACATGATAATAAGCCTCGGGCAGATCATTATCGAAGCGCATGAATAGACCGCTATTGTATTCCTCTGCCCCATCGGTCACAGGTTTTAGAACATGTGCTTCCCCATCCATTGTGGCAGCTTTTACTGTAATCTTCGAAGGCTCTACATTTATAGCATCGTATATGTCTAAAAAGAACTCTCCAGCCTTTGGTGAAAGCTTCCAATCCATGCTAAGACCATTAAAATACATATCAGAAGTTATAGTAAAGGGTAAGGAGGTTATATTATTATCTTCATAATATACCGCTACGCAATAATCTCCATCAGGCAGTTCCCCTATATTGAACAGGGCTTGGGCATTTTTGATCAAGCCGTCAGAAATTTCAAATTCAGCCGTATCTGCCGCCTTATCGCCTATCTCATAGTCTCTATATTTATATCCATTCTCATCTTTATATTCTCGGAACTGGACTTCATGGATCTCAGCCTTTAG
>NZ_JAWRHZ010000058.1:0-17997 GCF_040308045.1 Proteiniborus sp. | reverse complement strand
CAATGAACGGAGATTTGTCATCCATTTTTGTTTATAAAGATATTAAAAAGATATCCCTTATGGGGGTAACTATTTTAATCAATATAAATGTTCAAAAATCAAGGGTTGTTAGAAATCTCTATTAAGATTTTTGACAATACCATAAACAGACAGGGGGAATAAACATGATTGAGCTAGTAGTTATCAGGCATGGACAATCCTTAGCAGATATTGAGGGTAGACATGAAGGAAGAGCAGATTTTCCTTTAACTGATTTAGGTAGAGAACAGGCTGGTAAATTAGCTAAATGGTTAAAAGAAAGATATACCTTTGATATGATAATTGCAAGTCCATTGAAAAGGGCAAAAGAAACTGCGGAGATTATTGCGAGTAATATGAACCAAGAGGTCATTTTTAATGAAAACCTAATAGAATGGAACAATGGAGTCTTAGCAGGTCTTTTAAGAGAAGAAGCTAAGCAAAAATACCCTGAACCAGAAGGTGGAAGAAAATATTTTCAGGCAGTTGAGAAGGGTGAATCAATGATTGATTTAAGAAGTAGAGCAGAGTATTTTCTTGCTAGCTTGCTACATTCTATAGATGATGGAGATCATAAGGCTACAATATGTATTGTGTCTCATGGTGGACTGATAACTATGCTATATAGAAGTTTTCTCAATTTGCCTGTGGATACTAATATATGGTTAGCATCAGGAGATACAGCTGTTCATACGTGGAGAATTATTGATGGTAAAAAGATAGTCTTTTTTTCCAATATGCAAGAACATTTAAAGCAACTATCTATTGAATAATTAAATTCATTATTTCTCCACTTCATATACCTCAAACTACTGTAAAGCATGGTTTAGAGACATTAAAATCTTATCTAAGCTATGCTTTTTATTTATTTCATAATAGCTGTAAAAATATTAGTAGTAGCAAGATAGGCATATTTGTAATATCAAAATTACAAAGGAGATACTATGCCAACAAAACCTAAAATAAAAATAAAAGTTAATAGTGAATAAATAAAGGTGAGAGTCTTGGTTTTAAAGAGAATCTAATAAAAGAGTCAACCATAAGTGACATTCTGAGTTTAAGCATTTGAAATTAGGGAATGTATTTGTACATAAATAACAAATATTTTGTTAAATTAACAGATATTTTTGTGTCATAAAGTTGACAAATTGGGCATTATGAGTAAACAAGACATCAAAAGATGTCGATAATGTTAATATGAAAGTCATTAGAAAGAAGGGAACATAGTGAAAAAAATTAGCACTAGAATTATATTAACAGTTTTAGCCTGCTCCATAGCTATGTCTTTAGTTGTTGGAGTTACAAGTATTTTTAGAAGCATGAATGTAATTGAGGAAGAAGCTAAAGATGGTCTTCTTGCTATGGGACAAGCATATTCTAAAGAATTTAATGAAGACTTAGCAGTATATGAAGCCGTAGTGTCCAATATGTATCAAATAGTGGAAGGAACTATTGACGTAACAAGGATATATGAAGAGGGATATCTTGAAGAGTATAGTGATACTATTCTAAGCCCAATAATTCAAAGAATGACTAAAGAAACTACAAAAAGTGCAGGACTATACATAGTTTTTGATCCTAAATATACTGGTAGATCAGAAGGAATCTGGGCTGCAGTAGACGAAAGTGGAAAGTTAATACATTCTATACCAACCAACATAGCGGGGAAAAGCCAAGACGATCCAGATGCTTCATTTTATTATGATGCTATAAAAGCTGGTAAGGCATTATGGGGAGACTTCTATGTTAACAATGCTGACTTAAATGTAATGACTTATTCAATGCCTATTATAATTAACAATACGCCTATTGGAGTAGTAGGTGCAGATATGAAAGTAGGGGAATTGAAAAAACAGGTAGAAGAAATAAAGCTATACGATACTGGCTATGCATTTGTGCTTAATAAAGACTACGATTATTTGATTCATCCTACTCTAGATAAAGACAGTAACTTAAAAACCGTAAATGATGGCCAATATAGTAATATTGTTGATGAAATAACTAGCAAAGATTCTGGTGTGATAGATACTAATTTTGGCAAAGAGAGTAAAATTATGACTTTCTCGAAACTACATGGTGATAAAGTTGTTGTCCTTACTGTACCTAAAAATGAAATCTTAAAAGATATGTATGCAACAGTCTATATTATAATAGGAGTTATAATATTAGCTACAATATTAGCAACAATAATTTCTTTTGTTTTAGGGAAAAGGATATCTGGTCCAATTGTACTTGCTACAGATATATTAAATACATCTGCTAATTTAGATCTAACAGATATAGAAGAAACTAATAAGATAAAGAACATCCTTAGTAGAAAAGATGAGATAGGTTCTATTTTCAGAGCAACAGCGATTTTAAGAGAGGAAATGAGAAAAGTTATTAGGTCCATAGAAGAAACTACAGCGAATATCGTTGACAATACTAATAATCTAACTGTTGCTACTCAAGAAACTAGTCTATCAATAAATGAAGTTGCAAAAACTGTAGAAGAATTAGCAAAAGCTGCAATGGAACAGGCTGAAGATGCAGAGACAGGTTCAATGAAATTAGAAAAACTAGCTAGTGAAATAAAAATAGCTGTAGAAAATGGAGAAATAGTAGTAGATAGTTCATTGAAAGCACAGAAGATAGGAGAAGAAGGAACAAAAGCAATGAATGATATGGTAGAGAAATTTGACATTACTAGCAATTCCACTATTATTGTAGCTAAAAACGTTAATTCTCTATTAGATAAATCGCAATCTATTGGAAGCATACTAAATACTATAATGGATATCTCAGAACAAACTAATCTTTTAGCTTTAAATGCAGCTATTGAAGCTGCTAGAGCAGGTGAAGCAGGTAGAGGATTTTCAGTAGTAGCTGAAGAAATAAGAAAGCTGTCTGAACAAACGGGACATGCTACTAGGAATATAGAAGATATTTTAAACTCTATTCAATCAGAAGTTGAGGCAACAAAAGAGAACATGGATGTATCTGAAAAGGCATTAAAGGATGCTGACAAAACATTGGATGAATCTATAAAAGCTTTTGAAGAAATAATTTCATCCATAATGACTTCTATAAAGGCTATAGAAAAGTTAGGTGAAGGATTAGATGCTGTTGATAGTGAAAAAGAAGATGCAGTATTAGCTATTCAAAGTATATCTTCCATAACAGAAGAAACTGCTGCCTCTACAGAGGAACTATCAGCTTCCATGGAAGAACAAGCCGCGACTATGGAAACTATATCTAATAGCACAGATAACTTAGCTAGAACTATAGAGAAGTTAAACGAACTAGTCAATAGATTTAAAATTTAGAGTATAGATTTACTAGAAATGCTAAATTTGATAGAGAAAAAGCATCAATTTAAGGATTTAGAACTTATGGTACAAGCTTATAATAGGATGCAAAAACTAGGTGAAATCACCTAGTTTTTGCTTTTCTATCTGTTCTGCTTATCTTTCAAGCACTTGTATAAGTTCCATTAAATTAGTGATTTCATAAATAGGTTTTATTTCGGTTTTATTCTCAATTCTATTGGGATTAAACCAGCATGTGTCTATGCCAAAATTTATTCCACCTTGCATATCTGATGTTAAGCTATCTCCTACTACTAGCACCTTGCTTTTGTCAGTACAATTTATATTGTTTAAAGCTAGTTCAAATATTCTAGGATCTGGTTTTGCAACTCTAACTTCCTCAGAAATTACTATATCTTCAAAGTATTTTGCTATACTAGATTTTCGTATCCTATTATCTTGAACATCTTTAAGGCCATTAGTAATTATAGAAAGTTTATAATCTTTATGGAGGCTTTCTACAAGATTTGCACTATTATCATATAAGAAGGACGCATTGGATAAATGCTTCATATATGATTTTGAAAATTCTATTTCATCAAGTTCAACATTTAATTTACCAGATAATCTTTTAAATCTTTCAACCTTTAATTCTTCCTGAGTAATAAGTCCATCCTCAAACTCTTTCCATATAGCTGTATTTATATCGCTATATATTTTCAAATGATGATTTTCATCATATTCTATATTAAATTCAAGCATTGTATTTCCAAAAGCAACACTTTCGGATTTTCTAAAATCAAACAAAGTTTCATCTGCATCAAATATTATTACCTCATACTTCATAATAATCATCCCCCTTATAGTTCATTTTTCTAATTATAACATATAGATATCTCTATTGCTCATTGGAAAGTATAAACCTTCTTTAATGTTAGCCATGTACTATAGGCAAAGACTCACTTGGTGTAAGATGCTTTGATCAGAAGCTTTTCTTGTATTTAAAAAGTAAATTGCTGTAAATTACAAATAAGTTGTTGACAAAACTGGTCTAATTGAATAGACTAATCTAAAGAGGTTTAATAAATTAGACCTAGGAGGAATTAAATGGACAATATAAAAATATTTGATGCTGAATATAAATTTATGGAGATATTATGGGATAATGAACCCATAAAAAGTTCAGAGTTAGTAAAGCTAGCACATGAAAAATTGAGCTGGAAGAAATCAACTACATTTACAGTTATACGGAGACTGGTAGACAGAGGAATCATATCTAATGATAATTCAATAGTAACTGCCTTAGTAAAAAGAGAATTAGCCCAAAAGGCAGAGACAGAAGAATTAATAGATAAGGTATATGGTGGCTCTATAAAAACATTTTTCGCTAGCTTCTTGCAAAGGGAAAACTTAACTAAAGAAGATATAGATGAACTTAGAAAAATAGTTGATAATTTAGATTAAGGGGTGTATTTTGTGATTGAGAATCTATTTCGTACTGTTATTAATATGAGTATAACAGCTTCCATAATTGCATTATTAATTATTGCAATTAGAATTACAATAGGCAAATATCTCCCAAAGAACTTTTCATACTACTTATGGTTCATTGTCTTACTTAGATTAATAATACCATTAAATTTTTCATCAAGTTTGAGCTTGTTCAATTTTATGCCTAATACAACTACCATCATAAGCAGGGTTAGTAGTGATGTATCAGCAGAATTTACACAAAATAATATTCAGAAAATGGTAGTTAATAATTTAAATGTACCTAGGGCTAATATAACAACACCTATTACATTAACTAGCTCATTACAGATAATTGTTTTAGGGGCAGCCATAATATGGATATTAGGTATGATATTTTTAATTATACGAAGCTTTGGAAAATATCGTCAAGCTGCTAAGATACTAGAAACATCAACCATTGCTAGAGATTATGATATAAGTCATATTAAAAAACTAATGGGGATTAATAAAAATGTTGATATATATACTTTGGATTTTCTAGGAAGTCCACTAGTATATGGATTGATTAAACCTAAAATTATTATACCAGCTTCAATGATAAATAATAACTACTCCGATGATATAAGGCAAATTTTAGCACATGAAATTTATCATATAAAGAGATATGACAATATTTTAAAATTAATATGGTCCATTGTCATTTGCATACATTGGTTTAACCCTTTAGTTTGGTTATCTGCGAAATATTTTAATGAAGATATGGAATTATCTTGTGATGAAAAGGTAATGAAGATTTGGAGAGATGACATAAGAAAAAAATATGCCAATTCATTAATTGATATTTCAGACAAACAAGAACATGTAATGCAAGGGAGCTTACTTTTCTTTGGTGAAAGCAATATAAAAACTAGAGTAAAGAATATTATGAAATACAAGAAGCCAAAGGCTTGGATTACATTGTTTGGGATTATTTTGCTAGCAGTATTAATAGTATTTACTTTGACTAATAAGCAAGACAAAGTCATATACAGAAATGAAAACTTTGGATTTACTCTTTTGATGAAAGAGAAAGATTTTGATAAGTTTAAGATATTTGAAGAAAGCAGTGGAGTGTACTTTTGTAATAAGGATGTAAATGAAGCTTACCCTGAAGATATGATGGGTACAGTATTTAGAATTGAAATATATCAAAAAGGAAGGTTTACTAGAGAAGACTTAGAAGAACTTAATTCTATATATAATTTAAAATACATAGGAGAAAATGATGAATTCTATTTTGGATGGGCATATCCAACAGATATGCAGTATTCACCAAATGATGAAAGATTAGCAAAATCCTTTAAAAAAACTACAAAAATAGCAGAGAAGATTATGAAATCTATAGAGATAATACCACCAGGAAGTGATAAATATGCTTATAATGAATATCTGAAGCTAGCCTACGAAGGTAAAATGGATGGAATAGAGTTTGGAATAGGTGATAATACAGAAGAAGTAGTAAAAAAATGGGGAGAGCCTCTGGAGATAGATTATTTTGCAGGTGGATTATATCTAAAATACGATAATATTGTTTTTTTTACAAATGGCTATACAGATGAAGGCAAGATTCATCATGGTGAGATTCAAAATATGATATTATTTAATAACAAAGAAACTTATGGGATTAAGTCAGGCATGGATATATATGCAATTGAAAAGATATTAGGCCAGCCGAATTTTAGAGAAATTTATGATGCTTACTTTGGGCCAGATCCAGATGGCAAATATGGTGAAGATAACAAGGCTTATTATTTAGCAGGAAATTATATGTTGGTAATTCCCTATAATAAAGATACAAAAACTTGTGATTTTATAGAATTAGGCAGGTCTGAGGGTTATTACAACTTAAGCAGTGACAATTTCTTAGAGCTAACAGATGCTGAAAAAAAGGTCTATGATAAATTCATTGTAGATTTCAATGAGGAAGAGCTAAGGAATCTTTTTCCTTTAAGTATAATGAAGCTATACTTTCATGCGCAAAAAGAGAAAAATTATGAGGCTGAGTGGGAATTATATACTAAGGAAGAAAATCAGCTAGGATGGGATAAAAAAGAGCATATGAAAATTCCAGAAAGGGATAGGATGAAGGATTTTAGTCCTTTTGAAAATCCAGTAAATATAGAAATAAATTATTACAATGACTATAAAGAAGCGGTTATATCATGGGAAGACAAATACCTTGAAGAATACGATGCTGCAGGAAATCCATTTAGGTATAGTTTCAGACTAGTATTGGATAAAAATTATACTTGGAAAGTAGGATTCTTGCCAATGCAATAAACAAAAGGTATAGTAAATATTATGCAAATGAGTTAATATATTATATAGATATCTTTAAAATACAACTAGTTATAGATATTCATGAACAAAATTTTAAGAAAAGATAAATTAAGGGAGGTGAGTATTATGATGAAAGATACATTAAGTATCTATAAATCTAATACTTTATTGCAGGAGGTACTAATATTTGAGTTACAAAAAAGGTGTAGAAGTATTGCCAGCTCACCTTCTAAAAGAGATTCAGGAGTATATTGACGGAGGGTTGATATACATACCTAAAAAGAGCAAGAGGGTTGGCTGGGGTCATTTAAACGGTTCAAAGAAGCTGCTAGAAAAACGAAATGAAAAGATATTTGAGTTATATAAGAATGGTATAGCAATAGATGAGATAGCCAACAGGTATTATCTAAGTGAAGAAACAATTAGAAAGATTGTATATGGTAAAAAACAATTATAATTATTCTCTTCCTATGATTTCTAGATTATTAATGAGAAAATATAATTGACCGGTTAGAACTAGAGGAAGGGGATGGTATAAGTTGAAAATAGAGGTGCTTTTAGCATAACTTAAAATAATGGATGCATTGCATCCATTATTTTTATATAAAGACTAGAGAAAAAATAATATAGACGTTTCATCTTTAGAAAAGATAAAGCCTAGGATTGCAGATGTTCAAGCTCGCAAAACTGTTCATCATTCTGGCAAGACTCTAGCATCATGGCTAAAAGAAACTAAATTCAAAGAAATACCACCAACTTATAGTGGTGTCTTTGGAGGTTAATCTATCTAATAGAGATACACTTAAGTTGTAAGGAGATTTTATTGACATTAATATTAAATTAGACTATAATTTTATAGGACATTAAACAATGGTGATGGAGTTCACCAGAATTGCAAATTGCTAATGACTCCTACAGGCGTTACAATACCTATACCTGTAGGAGTTTTTTTGTTTTCATTATTACATCTAAGGAGGAAATTGTTATGGCATCAAGTTTAGCTATCATTATATTATTAGGATTGCCAGCAAATAAGTTATTTGAAAAGATTAAGATACCTGGTTTATTGGGAATGCTAATATTAGGAATTATCATAGGTCCTTATGGTCTTAACTTACTTCAGACAGATTTGATTCGTGCATCAGCTGATTTAAGAAAAATTGCTTTAATTATTATACTATTAAGAGCAGGGCTTGGAATTAATAAAGATGATTTAAAAAGGGTTGGAAGTACTGCATTAAAGATGAGCTGCATACCAGGACTAATAGAAGGGCTCTTTATTGCTTTCGCATCAGTTAAGCTTCTAAACTTTTCCTTCATTCAGGGAGGCATATTAGGCTTCATTATAGCTGCTGTTTCTCCTGCTGTTGTAGTTCCTTCTATGCTACGTTTAATTGAAAATAATATAGGGACTAAAAAAGGCGTCCCGACTCTAATACTAGCAGGAGCTTCTATTGATGATGTATTTGCTATAACTATATTTAGTGCCTTTTTAGGTCTATACAGTGGAAAGCATATAAATATTGGTATTCAAGTATTAAGTATTCCAATATCAATATTATTAGGTATTATAATTGGTGGTATTATTGGTTTAGTGATGATAAAAATCTTTAAGAAATATCATATGAGAGATACAAAAAAAGTTTTATTAATACTTGGTTTATCAATTCTACTTACTGAATTGGAGAATTTGTTAAAAACTAAAATAGAAATAGCATCATTATTGGGAGTTATGACTATTGGATTTATAATTATTGATAAAATACCTAATGTAGGAAAACGACTTGCATCAAAGTTCAATAAAATATGGGTTTTTGCAGAGATATTACTATTTGTATTAGTTGGAGCTCAAGTGAATATTAATGTAGCTGTTAACGCAGGTGGCATAGGTGCCATAATAATACTAATCGGGTTATTTGGAAGAAGTATAGGAGTAATTATTTCTCTATTAGGTGCAAACTTAAATCGGAAGGAAAAGCTATTTTGTATTATATCTTATGTTCCCAAAGCAACTGTGCAAGCTGCAATGGGAGCAGTTCCATTATCATTGGGAGTGGAATCAGGAGAAGTAATTTTAGCTATTGCGGTATTATCAATATTAATTACAGCGCCTTTAGGAGCCATAGGTATTAATATTTCTGCAGAAAAATTATTGGAATAGGTTTTTATTTTTTCTTGATGACTGACAATACTGATGATAACATATAATTAATAATTATTAAAGTCGCTTTATAGCGTATGAATACTAAAGGGAAAGGTGTTGGGAATATGGCTACTTTTGATGACTTTTTAAAACTGGATATTAGGGTTGGAGAGATTATTAGAGTAGAGGATTTTGAAAAGGCAAGAAAGCCTGCATACAAGTTATGGGTAGATTTTGGAGAAGAAATTGGAACAAAAAAATCTAGCGCTCAAATTACTGAATGCTATAAAGCCGAAGAGCTTGTTGGAAAACAAGTATTAGGAGTAGTTAATTTTCCACCTAGACAAATTGCCGACTTCAAATCAGAAGTCCTAATATTGGGTGTTTATGCAAAGCAAGGAGTAGTTTTAATTCAGCCAGAACAGATTGTAAAAAAAGGAGATAGGTTGGGGTAAATAGGAAAAATTTCATAACATAAAATCATCGTACTAAGATACTCAGGAGGAGATTATTATTAAAAAGAATGATATATTAGATGTTTATATAGACGAGGTAGAATTCCCAAACAAAGGATTAGCAAAGGTCGGAGACAAAAAGATAATAGTAAAGAATGCAATAAAGGGACAAAAGGTTAAAGTAAGAATAACGAAAAAGAGAAAAGATAAAATAGAAGGCAAGATACTAGAGGTATTAGAAAAATCACCTGTAGAAAAAGAACCATTTTGCAAGCACTTTGGAATTTGTGGTGGATGCTCATATCAGACATTATCATATGAGGAGCAATTGAATATTAAGAGTAATCAAGTTATTAAGCTATTAAAAGATGCTGGAATAAAGGATTTTGAATATCTAGGAATAGAACCAAGTCCTTTAGAGTACGACTATAGAAATAAAATGGAATTTACATTTGGAGATGTTGAAAAAGGTGGAGAGCTAAGCCTTGGCTTACATCAGAAAGGAAAGTTCTATGAAATAGTTACAGTAGATGGTTGTCAAATAGTAGATAAAGATTTTATTAAAATACTGACTAACATATTAGATTATTTTAAAGAAAAAGGTGTGGAGCTATATAACAAAAGAAGTCATGAAGGTGTACTAAGACATTTAGTAGTTAGAAAAGCCATAAAAACAGGTGAGCTGCTAGTTAATCTAGTCACTACATCACAACAGCAGTTAGAATTGGAAGAGCTTATTGAAAGGCTTAGAAACATTGACTACAAGGGAGAGCTTATAGGTTTTTTACACACTATTAACGATAATATTTCTGATACAGTACAGAGTGATGAAACGAAAGTATTATTTGGAAGAGATCATATAGTAGAAGAAATATTAGGTTTGAAATTTAAGATATCTGCATTTTCATTCTTTCAAACAAACACATTAGGAGCAGAAAAGCTGTACTCCATAGTCAGAGACTTTGCAGGAGACAAAAAAGATAAACTCATATACGACCTATACTGTGGAACTGGTACTATAGCTCAAATAATGGCAGCTGTTGCAAGCAAAGTCATAGGTATAGAAATAGTAGAAGAAGCAGTTGAATCAGCAAAGGAAAATGCAAAGCTAAATGGCCTCGACAACTGTTACTTCATAGCTGGAGACGTAATGGAAAAAGTATCAGAGCTTAAGGAAAAGCCTGACTTAATAATACTGGATCCTCCAAGAGATGGCATTCATCCAAAGGCTATACACAAGATAATCGATTTTGAGCCAGAGGAATTCGTGTATGTGTCATGTAATCCAAGATCATTGGCAAGGGATTTGCCTATATTTGAAGAACGTGGATATAGGGCGAAGAAGGTAAAGTGTATGGATATGTTTCCTCATACGCCACATGTGGAGTGTATAGCGTTGATACAAAAGAAAACTATATAGAAATCCTGAGATTCAAGCAGTTTTACGACCATTTTGAGTTTGTGGAAGATGAGCATAATTTTAAGAAAAAAGTACTAAAAAAATATTTTAATGTTTCGGTGGTAGTTGACCTAGTTAGTGGAGATACAAGAAAATAAATTAAACAAATTCTATAGCAGGGATTTTTCTTTAAGATATTATATGATATATAATAATAACAGAAGAGTTTAATTGGCTGAGTATTTGTAGGAAGATGAGAAGTAAAGATATGCCTAAAGGAGGACATATAATGATTATTTGGTTAAATGGTGCATTTGGTTCTGGAAAAACTACATGTGCTTTTGAATTAAATAGAAGACTTCCTAATTCCTTTGTTTATGACCCTGAAAATATTGGATATTTTATCCGAAAGAATATACCTAAGGAAATCCAAAAAATTGACTTCCAAGATTATGAACAATGGAGATTATTTAATTATGAGATGTTAAGGTATATTTACTCAGAATATTCAGGAATAATTATTGTACCAATGACAATTAATAAACAACAATATTATAGAGAAATAATTCAAAGGCTTAGAGATGATGGTATAATTCTAAATCATTATATTTTATATGCTGATAAAGAAACTATATTAAAACGATTAAACAAACGACTTGAACGTGGTGAAACATGGGCAAAATTACAAGTTGATTGTTGTATTGAGGCCTTCAATACAACAATCACTGAAGAAAAAATCATAACAGACAATAGGAGTATTGACTATGTTGTTGAAGAAATTGCAAAAAGAAGTGAAGTAACCCTTTTGCCAGACAAAAGAACTTTTTTGAAGAAAAGAATTGATAGAGTAATAACCTTAATAAAACATATACGTTAATAAAGAGATTTTGTCAATTGCTAAACTTCATTTTTCAAGTATGAAACATTTAAATATTAACAGACCTTATTTACTCTAAATAATTTAATAAGAAGAGCTAACAGCAAGAATAAACCCTTGCTGTTTTTTCATGCCCAAAATCAACGAAGGGAGGTGATAATCATAGGTTATAATAATGATTATAATACAAGAGACAAAAATGATAAAAAAATATTTATTGTGTTGTAAAAGAAGTTTTCGAACCAGAAGCATTTTCATAATGTTTTTAGTATAAAATTACTACATTTACCAGCTATACTATTTTGAAGATAAATTGGATAGAAAGTATTCCAGTTTTTATCTTATTTAGATTCAATATCATATAGATTATACACACACATAATTTCCCTTTTTAAACTATTAATTAATTCCGAAGGTTCAATTACTTTTGCATTTCTCCCAAGTCTTAAGAGAAGTTTTGTATAAAAAGGAATTTCATTTGAATCGATTGTTTTTTTAAGTTCATAACAATTATTATCAATGTATTCTAGATCATTTTGTAAAAAATAGATATCTTTACATTCTAAATAGGCAATTCTATTTAATTTTACATGCAATTCAATTGGATAATTAATTGGATAGTTTGATAACCATTCTTTTAAAGACATGAGGTTTTCATAAGTATCCATGCTGTTTTTAAAATCTATTATTCTATCTACACGATACAACCTATATTCCAGTAATTCTATATCAAGAGCAGGAGAATACCATTTGCCATTATATGCATAAACACCTATTGGTACAATTTTCTTATCTGTTTTTGATTTGTGGGAATTATATTGAATCAGCACTATATTCTTATTTATTGCAGCAGATATTATTTCTTTTAAAAAAGGTGTATTATGTTTAAATCGATATTCATTAATTTGTAGGGTATTATCTAGTTCCTTAAATTCCTTCAAAGTATCTTTAGGTAAAAGTGAATATATTTTTTCTTTAACTGAGCTGATACTTAAATTAAAAGGTAAATTATTATAATTTCCAAGATAATTAAATGAGAAAAGAATTGCAAATATCTCATCCTTTGAAAATAGTATAGGAGGATATACTTGATTATCTAGTACTTTATAACCTCCATTTCTGCCTTGCTTGGAGTATATAGGTATTCCAATATCCGAAAGATCAGTGATATATCTATGTGCTGTTCTTACTGATATATTAAACTCATTTGCAATATCTCTTGCTGTAAATTCTTTTTTGGAATTTACAAACCAAATTAAATCGAACAATAATGCAGTTTTATTCATATTTCCTCCTTAAAGTGACAGTTATTGTCATGTTTATATTATATACTTATTGTATTAGAAATTAAAGGGTGATGTTATGAAAGATAAAATTATAGTAAAAGGAGCAAAGGAAAAGAATTTAAAGAATATTGATGTATACATTCCAAAGAAAGAAATTACCGTAGTAGTTGGACCATCTGGATCAGGTAAATCTGCCTTAGTATTTGATACCATTGCAGCAGAATCACAAAGGCAGATGAATGAAAGTTACTCCAGTTTTATTAGAACTAGATTAGGAAAATTTTCACAACCGAAATGTGATGAGATTAAAGGACTGTCACCATCAATTGTAATAAATCAAAAAAAGATTGGAGATAATAGCAGGTCTACAGTAGGAACAGTAACCGATATATATTCGAAACTTAGACTATTATTTTCTAGATTTGGAAAGCCATTTGTAGGATATTCAGATAGTTTTTCTTTTAACAATCCTAAAGGTATGTGTGAAGTATGTGAGGGAATAGGCAAGATAAGGGATATTGATGTAGAACAGATTATAGATAAAAATAAATCATTAAATGAAGGAGCAATTTTGTTTCCTACATTCCAAGTGGGAGGGTTTAGATGGAGTAGATATGTGGAATCTGGTTTGTTTGATAATGATAAAAAAATCAGTTGTTATAATGAGAAGGAACTTTATCTATTATTATATGCAGATGAAATAAAGTTGGAAAATCCAAGTGATAAATATCCAAAGTCAGCAATTTATGATGGGCTAATACCAAGAATAAAAAAAGCTTTTTTTAAGAAGGATAGCAGGGAAGGTAGAATTCATAAACATGAGATAGATAAATATGCAAAAGAAATTATCTGTCCAAAATGTAAGGGGGGCAGATTAAAGGATAGTATTTTAAAATGTAAAATAAATAATAAAAATATTTATGATTATTCTAGAATGAGTATAGAGGGTTTAATAATTGAATTAGAGAGTTTAAGTATAAAAAATGCAAAAGAATTGATAGATTCAATTTTAAAAGATTTATATAATTTTAGATTAGTTGGACTTGATTATTTAAGTTTAAATAGAAATACTGGAAGTCTTTCAGGTGGAGAATCACAAAGAATAAAAATTATAAAACAGCTTGGAAATAGTCTTGTAGATTTATTATATATATTAGATGAGCCTAGTGTAGGATTGCATCCAGAGGATATATTAAGGATAAATAGATTACTAATAGATTTAAAGAATAAAGGAAATACAGTATTAATTGTTGAACATGATATTGATGTAATAAAAATTGCTGATAATATTATAGAATTAGGGCCAGAATCAGGGAAAAGAGGAGGAGATTTAATTTTTTTAGGAAAATATAAAGATTTTTTAACTGCAGAAACATTGACATCAAAGGAGCTTAAAAAGAAAACTGGAATAAAAAAAGAAATAAAAACTTTTAAAGGCTGGTTAGAAGTTAATGATGCAAATAAAAACAATTTAAAGAATATAGATGTGAAAATACCTAAAAATGCAATTACTGTAGTAACTGGAGTTGCAGGGTCAGGAAAATCGTCACTTATGGATATTGAATTTAAAATAAGATATCCTGAAGCTATTTTTATTGACCAAAAAAAGATATATACAAATGTTAGATCAACAGTTTCAAGTTATATAGGAGTACTTGAGTATATTAGAAATATCTTTGCCGAAACAAATAATGTATCTCCATCATATTTTAGCTTTAATTCAAAAGGAGCTTGCCCAGAATGCAGGGGCAAAGGTTATATAAAATTAGACTTAGCTTTTATGGATGATATAGTTAGTGAATGTGAAGCGTGCAATGGGAAAAGGTACAATGTAAAGGCACTTAAATATAAGGTAAAGGGCTTGAATATAAGTCAAGTATTGGATTTATCAATTGAAGATGCTTTGAACTATTTTCAAGATTTTAATAATATTAATATAATATTACAGAGGTTAATAGATGTAGGAATTGGATATTTAACCTTAGGGCAGAGTTTAGATACACTATCTGGAGGAGAATTGCAAAGATTAAAGTTATCTGTTAATTTAAATTCTGATAAAAATATTTATGTTTTTGATGAACCAACAACAGGGTTACATGCTAAGGATGTTTCTAGGTTGATAAAGATATTTAAAAAGTTATCCCAAAATAACACAATAATAATTATTGAGCATAATCTAGAAATGATGAGTATAGCTGATTGGATTATAGACTTAGGGCCATATGCTGGAGAAAAAGGTGGATATTTATTATATCAAGGAAGAATTGAAGGAATATTGAAATCTCAAAGATCAATTACGGGAAAGCATTTAAAGAAATATTTAGATAAATAATTATTTTTTAGAATAAAGGATATGTAATGGATTAAACTATGAGTTAATCCATTACATATAATATTACAACTAAATAAAAATTTAATTTAGCAGCAAGATTAAACCCTTGCTGTTTTTTCATGCCCAAAATTAACGAAGGGAGGTGTAATCATGGCAGAAGTAAGCTTTAATTACTATCATGGCAAAGAATCAGAACAGTTTTCATTCTTTAGAATACCAAAGGTACTATATATAGATCCAATATTTAAAAACCTATCATCTGATGCCAAGGTACTTTATGGAATACTCCTAGATAGGATGGAATTATCTATGAAAAATGGTTGGGTGGATGAAAATAATAGAGTATATATTTATTTTACCATTGAAAACATTATGGAAGTCATGGGATGGGGGAATAAGAAATCGGTGAAGGTACTTTCGGAACTCGATACAGAAAAAGGCATTGGCCTTATAGAAAAACAAAGACAGGGCCAGGGGAAACCCACTAAGATTTATGTAAAAAACTTTATTGTGGATAATTTTTCTGAAATGTCAAAAGGAAATTTTAAGAAGTGTCAAAAAGACAATTCAAGAAATGTAGAAAATACATCTCAAGAAATGTCAAAAGGACAAGGTAATAATACTAATATTAATAATACTGAATTTAGTGATACTAATCCAATCTTATCTTCAGAAGAGAAAGAAAATAGATTAGGATTTGATAGAAGTAAAATAAATAAGGCTGAGATGTATAGAGATATAATTTATAAGAATATTGAGTATGACTACTATAAAAGATATGGAAGATATTCAATAGATGATATTGATAATATTGTAGAACTTATGGTAGATGTATGCGTTCAGGAAGGTGGCACAGTACCTATAAATGGGAATCAGATGCCTGTAGAAGTAGTAAAGAGTAGATTTTTGAAATTAAATTCTGGACATATTGAATATATCATGAATAGCCTTGAAGATAATCCAAGTGAGGTTAGAAATATTAGGAATTACTTGCTTACAACAATATATAATGCGGTAAATACCATGAGCCAATACTATAGGAGTCTAGTTAACTACAATGAAAATGGATGAATTGATTAGGGTAGTTTAAGAAAAAATGAAGGGAGGCATAAAATTGCAAGAAGAAGTTACTGAAAAATCAATTGCATTTGTAGCTAAGAATAACAAGATGACATTATCTGTCTTAAAGATATTGATTAGTGCCTATCTTAAAGAAAAAGAAAGGCAGAAAATATCTAAGGGACAAACCGTCAAAAGAAAGAAAATATCCTTAAGAGAGTTATCCAAGAAGTATGATGGCCTTAAAAGTATTGAAATTAACGAAGATAATATAAAGGGATTTGAGAAAACTGCTAAAAAGTATGGAATAGAATATGCCTTAAAAAAGGATAAGACAACAGATCCACCAATATATATAGTTTTTTTCAAAGGTAAGGATACAGATATTTTAGATACAGCTTTTAGAGAATTTATTGGGAATGAAATGGATAAGGATAAAAGACCTTCTTTAAAACAGGCAATAAATAAGATGAAGGAAATATCTAAATCTTTGAATAAAGATAAGGTCAAAAACAAACATCAGGAGCAAAGCCTATGAGTAAAATAATAGAAAATATGAGATATGAACTCTCTATGATGGATAAAAAGAAGCTATTTATAAGACTAGTGCCATATATATTTATCTATTATATATTCAATAAGATCGGGAAGATGTACAGAGGATTTCCAAAAGATAATTTCTTTATAACTTTGTATCAAATGCTACTTAATTTAGAAAACTTATTTAAACACCCATTTCCAAGTTTTCACCCTAAAGACATAGCATTTGGGGCAATAGGGGCATTAACTGTATATTTTATAGTCTACACTAAGGGAAAGAACGCTAGAAAGTATCGAAAGGGGGAAGAATATGGTTCTGCTAGATGGGGAAATTCAAAAGATATAAGGCCATATATAGATCTGATATATGAAGAAAATATTATATTAACACAGACAGAAAGATTAATAATGAATGGTAGGCCAAAGAATCCTAAATATGCAAGGAATAAAAATGTGCTAGTAGTTGGAGGGTCAGGGTCAGGTAAAACAAGATTCTATGTAAAACCCAATTTAATGCAGATGCATTCATCTTATGTAGTTACAGACCCAAAGGGAACAATACTTCTTGAATGTGGGAAATTACTAGAAAGAGGAGCACAAAAGAAAAAGCTTGATAAAAATGGAAAAGAGATGAGAGATAGAAGAGGTAAAATTATCTATGAAAGGGATAAAAAAGGTAGGATAATATATGAGCCATATAATATTAAAGTGTTAAACACCATTAATTTTAAAAAATCTATGCACTATAATCCTTTTGAGTATATTCATTCTGAAAAGGATATATTGAAGTTGGTAAATACTATAATTGC
>NZ_JAWRHZ010000057.1:0-96329 GCF_040308045.1 Proteiniborus sp. | reverse complement strand
GAAATGGGGATTTGTCATCCATTTTTGTTTATAAAGATATTAAAATAATTATCCCTTGCAAGGGGTAAGGATTTTTAAGCAATACAAATATTCAAAAATCAAGGGTTGTTAGAAATCTCTATTAAGATTTTTGACAATACCTTCTCATGTGAGGAGGTAAATTCATGAAAGAGTATAATATACTAACGACTTCAATCGATATTACTTATAATTGCCCATTTCGTTGTTTACATTGTTTTAATTCAAGTGGCACTCATAATTTTGCAAAAAAGGAAATGACAAATGGTGAATTTATGAACGCGATTAAACAAATAAGTGAATATAGACCAAATACAGTATGTTTTTGTGGAGGAGAGCCTTTACTTAGAAAAGACTTATTAATTGAATCTGCAAGTTATTTATCAGAGAATTCAAAACACAATATTGACATTAATTTAGTTACTAATGGATATTTAATGGATAAAAAGACAGCAACTCGACTCAAAGATAGTGGTTTTAAATTAATTCAGATTAGTTTAGATGGAGCAACACCAAGTACTCATGACTGGTTAAGAAACAAGAAAGGATCTTATCATAAAGCCATAGAAGCCACTCAAATTCTTGTTGATGAAGGTTTTTATGTTGGAATTGCGTGTGCTCCTAATAAGAAGAATATCGATGAAATAGATGATTTAATTGATTTGTGTTATGAACTTGGTGTAAAGGAATTTAGGATGCAGCCACTCATGAAACTTGGAAGAGCTAAAAACATCGAGGACTCTTTTTTGAACAGTGAAGATTATTGGAAGCTGTGTAGAAAGTTACGAAAAAAGCAAGAGCAGATGGTATTAAAAGGAATGCATATAGAGTGGGGTGATCCGATACTACATATTTTAAGTGGAAGAAAGGGAAAAAAACACCTAGATTATATAAGCATTAATGCTTATGGAGACATTGTGATATCACCTTACCTACCCGTTATTGTTGGAAACATCAAAAAACATACCCTTAATGAATATTTTAATAATGGTTTAGGAGAAGTATGGGAGTTGGATTTTATTAAGGTGTTAAGTAGATACGTGAAAAGCGCAGAGACTCTCGATATAAATAGTATTAATAATTTAATACCTGAAATATTTACAGGGAGAGATATTGAAGTTGATCTAGTAGAGGATAATATTATACTTATGGATAGAAAAATAATAGAAAAATATAAATTTGAGGGAGTGATTTGAGTGAAAGAATTGAGATTGATTTTATCAGAAAATGAGCAAGTTCTTTTTGACTATTTTAATGATATCGATCTTTTTGAGGAACAAAGATATATCAATTATAAGATTAATGTCGATTTTCTTATGAACGAGACATTGTTGCATGAGTCAATTTTTAAAGCAGAGTTGATTTGTGTTGGTGAGTTTGAGAATAATAATTTAAAAGATATTGCCATTTTTAAATTTCCATCTAATAAAAGGACTAATAGATCTATAACATTATATTTTATTTCAAACTTAAATGCAGAGTTCATAAAAAAGGTAATATCTTATACAAAGAAATATGTAGAAAAAGACTACAATAAAATAAAGATTTATATTAGAGATTGTTTTAATAAAGACAAGATTATTAATATCTTTACAAAAATTGGTTTTGAACAGGAGATACAATATAGCACCGCTGTCGGGGAGGTTTATATTTTATCTTATTTTTTGGGGTTGAAAACATATGCAAAAATCGATTAGATGGGAAATTGAGCCTAATTGTAATTTAAAATGTAAACATTGCTTTTTAGGGAAGACAAAATTTGATAGAAGCCTATCAATTGAAGATAATAAAAAGATAGTTAATAAACTAAATGAAGTAGGAATAAATGAAATCTCGTTTACCTCAAAAGAGCCCTTTTTATATAATGGAATTATTGACCTGATTGATTATTGTAAGAAAAAAGACATTTCAGTATCTTTTGTCACTAATGGAACCTTAATAGATAGAAAAATACTCGAAAAATTAATTAAATGTAGGATCAAGTTTATTTCTTTAAGCTTGGAGGGAATAAGCGAGGTAACAAATGATTACATAAGGGGTAATGGAGTTTTTGATAAGGTTACAAGAACTATAAAGACAATAAATAATATTAACACCAAGAATAAGAAAATTATTCCTATTGTTATTCAAATATCATTAACAGACAAAAACTATAATGAGGCCGATAGGTTTATAGACTTTTTTGAGCAACTAGGCGTCTTAACGGTTAATATTGGAGATATAGCTATAATGGGAAACGCTGAAGATAATCTTGATATAAAACTAGATATGAATAAATATGTCCAAGCAGCAGAAAGTATATTGAGTAATTACGCACTCAAAAAAAATAAAAAAATCATGCTGAGCTTTAAAAGTAAAACAAGTTATGAGACTGTATATTATAATACGATATATGATTTAGATCTTGATATAAGGATGCCAGATTGTCCAATAAATCGTGGTTTTTTTACATTGCTACCAGATGGGACTATGACCGGTTGTGTATCTTTGATATCAAATATGCAAGAGTTAAATACTATGTATGGGAATATATTAGAAATGGACCTAAAAGAATATGTACCCAGAGTTAATACCAAATTAGCCGAGTTGCAAAAAAAATTTCAATCGGATGGAATTTGCGTAGAATGTATATATAGAAGTTCTTGTAATCTGTGTGCAATAGTATGCAATGATGTAGCACTAATAGATGCAATGAAAGAAAAATGTACCTTATATGCTAATAAATTAAAAGATATAATGTATGGCATCCTACATAATCAAGTAATGTTTAGATTAAAGAGCAATGTATACATAATAAACCGATTAAACATTTTTACAATTAATAAGATTTATTGGGGCTCTAAGCAAACTAGAATTTTAATTGAAAATGAATATGATAAGGACTTAATAATAAAAATGTGTGCCATGGATGAATATTGCTATATAGATGAACTTAAGCCTAAGGCAGACTATGATTATAAATTACTTATAGAAAATATCGTAATGAACGATATGATATCTATCAAAAAATAAAAAATGAGGGGTGAGAGGATGAATTTGATTAATAAAGAGAAATATACACCAATACTAATTAAGGATAATCTAGCATATATGAGAAAAGAAAAAAATGGGCTAATGATATCATCTAAGTATTTAATAAATCAATATCCTATCTTTTTAAATAGATCCGCAGAGTATATCATCAATAATTGTGATGGTAGCAATTCTTTAGATAGAATCTATGAGTTAATGTGGGATAAGTATGAGATTCAAAGTGAGTATGATTTTAAGAAAGACGTAGATAATTTGTTGTTCACCTTATGGAAAATTGGTCTAATTAAGTGGGAAAGTGAAAATCCATTTAGAGAAAGAGACAGGATGATAGTTGGTGATTATATATACCAGAAAGTTGATATTGATTCATTTGATGAATTTATTAAAAAATTTGATGATAATGCTTTTGTAAGTTTTCAAGATCCTACATTTAGCTCGAATTACTTTGATGATGAATCCTATATTAAATTAAGTTTTATAAACAATCTAGTTGGAGCTTATTTACTTAAAAGGAATGACGTTGAATTTGCCAATCTGTTAATAGGATATGAGCATTCTGACTTTATTATAAATATATATAAGTTAAATATTAAAGGGGAATTATTTGAAAATAGCCTAAAAGAAATGAAGTATTGGTTAGAATGGGTTTGTAGCCAAGTAAATGATTTGTTTTCTATCAGTTCTCCAAATTATAAATATAACATATTCTCATTGCAATGTGAAAAAGACGACATAAACAATATTTCAGTATTACAAAAAATTGGATTTAAGGAAGTAGGGGTTCTTAGCAAAGAGGTAAATGATAAAGACATAATACTATATACATATGATACAGATGAGTAGTACTAACAGAAATATTTAAAAAAATAGGGATACTAGCATTAATGCTGTCCCTAAAAGAAAGGGGGATTACTAGTGAAAGAGCTATATGTAATGCCTAATGTAACTGTCAGCCCAGATGATAGTGTAAGTCCAAACGCATGTAGTATAGGATTAGCATTTGCAGTAGCATATGCAGCTGCTATCTGGGATGTAGCAGGTATCTACAATTATGTAGGAGCCTTTGCTGTAGCATTTGTAGCATTAGCAGTAGGTTGCTGGCCAGATTAATTAAAGTCCTAAGGCTGTATTAGTTACTTAGGCAAAGTATATCCACTTAGCATATTTATAATATAGAGTTTTTTAGATTTCTCATTTAATAATAAGTTACTCGCTAAGTGGATATGCTTTATAAAATTGCCATATAAAGTTTTCTAGTAGATGCCGAGCTTAAGAAGCAAGGAAATTTAAATACAGGAGTGAATATTGTGGAGTATGTTTATAAAACCTATAATGGAATTAATCATATAGGAGAGATAAACGTCAAAAGAAAAGAAGAAAATGATTTTTCAAATCTAACTTTGAATTACGATATGATAACTCATATGAAAGAAATAGAAATTATAAGAGATAAACAGCTGGAATTGATATGCATAAAGATTATTATAAATTCTAAAAACCTTAATGAGCGATATACAATAATAAAAACAGAAAAAAACAAATATAGTATTTTGGAATCAAATGATTATATAGTAAAAAGAGGAAATCTAATTATATTGGACGAATTAAAACTATTAATTCCTTATTTCATAAATGAAGAAGTTTTTAGTACGTATCTAGATATAAATTCATTAAATATAATGCCATTGAGAATATTTAAGAAGAATAATTTACAATTCAATATTTTAATTCCTGAGTTCTCCTATTGCGAGTATAATAAAGATAATTTATTTTTAGAATACTATGAAAACTATAATTCGAAAATACGAATATATAAATAAACTTGTATTTGTAGCTTGTATTTAAGGAGGAAAACTATGAAAAAAGTATATAAATTTGTTTATATGACTTTGTTACTTATCCCTATCATTAGTTATTTTTTAGTAAAGAATAAGCTTTCACATGATGTGTTTTCTAATGATTTGTTAACTTTTATGAAAATATTTGTTATATCAGGATTCTGTTCTGTAGTGTTAGTTAACATAATAAGCGTTGTTTACAGAAAAAAAGCATACCAACACATTTTATATATTAAATATCTGCAATGGTTTACACTAATAACATATGTGTTTATAAATTTAATTGTTGTTTTTTTTACAGGAATGCTAGG
The DNA here is from genome assembly GCF_040308045.1 of Proteiniborus sp. Taxonomy (NCBI): domain Bacteria; kingdom Bacillati; phylum Bacillota; class Clostridia; order Eubacteriales; genus Proteiniborus; species Proteiniborus sp. The sequence continues at coordinate 91,129 of NZ_JAWRHZ010000057.1, read as the reverse complement.
AGAGGCTATATTGCAAAAAATAATATATTTTAATGTTGGGTTAATAATAGCGATATTTGGAGTTATATTTCCAAGGTTAAAATATAATGAAGTGTTAGGATTTAAAAGTACTTGGGCACTAAAAGATGAAATAGTATGGGAAAAGGTTCATAATTTCTCAGCTTATACATGGTTTTTAGGTGGATTAATGTTTATGGCTATATTATTTGTAGAATCTAAGAAAATGTTTGCTACGCTATTAGTTATAGCTTTTTTATTAATAATACCTATACCTTATTTGTATTCTTTTATTGTATATAAAAAAGAACATAAGTAATTTAATATACATATCATAGGCATTAACTTAAGCCATGTTATACCAATGTAAAAATTACACTTAAAAAAAGTATAAAAAATGGGAATCTCAAAGTGAAGATCAAATCACAAAGAAGAGATTCCTACTGAAGCTGCTTCTGATTTATATAGACAGCTAAGAAGCTTCAGTTGACAATACCGAATATTTTTTCTTGAAACCCTTGTAAAGAGAATATGTAAAAAAAGCTTTGATGATAAGCGTCAACGAAAAAAACGTTGGAAATTTTACAAGAGTCCTTTTTCTCGAAAACAACTTCTAAAATATAGCTTAGGTTAACACTTATTATGTACATATTTTAGATATTTTAGAAATAGGAAATTAAATATAAATATGTCACTAAACTAAGTTAGGGACATATTTTTTCTTTATTCAGGTATTTTGATTAGTAGCAAAATTATCTGGAATTAACGATTTTAACAAGCGATGGACATTAGAAAAATTACTTTTAAATTAAGTATAATAGGATTCTTTTATAATTTTTAAAATTGGATGGGAATAGGTACTAGGTTATATTTTGAGGTTAATAGAAGGATTTCTAGTACTTATTATAGAATAATATATTGATTTGGATGAAAGAAGAGTTTAATTAATCAAATAAACCTTATTTTTTTCAGAGGTGAAAAGAATGGGAAAGATCTTAATAGTTGAAGATGATTTGATAATTTGTGAAGGACTAAGTGAAATTATTAAAACCATTGATAAAGAACTTGAAATACTTACTACAGGATATGCGGAAAAAGCATTAAGCCATGCGTCTAATGGCTATTATGATGCATTTCTATTAGATATTCATCTAATTGATTACTCAGGTATGAAACTAGCTAAACAGATTAGAAACATGGAAAAGTATAAACTAACACCAATAATATTCATTACATCAATTCCTACTAAAGAATTATTAGCATTTAAACAAATACACTGTTATGACTATATAGTAAAGCCCTTTAGCAGAAAAGAGGTAATAGAGGCTTTAAAGACAATCATAGATTATGGAATTAAAAATGAAGACAACCAACCAGTTCTTAAACTAAAACAAAAAGCCTGCTCTTATATAATAAAACAAAATGATATTATCTACATTGAATCAATTAATAAAAAAATATATATTAACACTATTAATGAGCAAATTAAATTATCCACCTATTCTTTGAAGAAATTGTTAAGTGAGCTGACAAATGATTTTGTACAGTGTCATAAAGGATATATTATAAATACAAATTATCTTCAAAAAGCCGACAAGGTTAATGACTTAATTAAGCTTAGTAATATAGATAAATATATACCCATAGGTAGAAAATATAAAGAATCTTTGAAAGGTACATGGATATGACACTAATACAACGGATTCTAATGGGAGCATTTGATATTATTGGATATATTTTAATATCAAGAAAGTTACTAAACTACGAAAGCTTTAATAAAAAAATATATGTACTGTGCATATTTTCCTTATCATTAATTATAGCCATTATTGGAGGTTACGTATCAGAGCAACACAATTTCATAATAACTACGGTACTAATGTGGATAGTGGTTTACTATCTATATAGAAGAAATGCTATAGAGACTACTTATCTTCATATTTTAAGCATAATCATTGTAGTACTTGTACAATTTTTAACAGTAGCGTTACTGGAAATATTTATGGAAAAAATTGAATATTCTTTTTTTTATGGATTGACTTCACAGATTATATCATTAGTTATGATTATTAGTATAAGTAGATACCTACCCATAAATCTTATATTTCACTTTATTTTAAAAAGAAATAAGACTTTAAAATTTTTAGTATTAAATCTATTATGTTTACTAATTGCTATATTATTTTATTGGTATGCTGATTTAGAGGGGATTTTACATAATATTATTAGTATGTTTATTCTTTTTATAGGTATTATTTTTGTGAATTTAGTGCTGCTAAAAAATGGATTAAGAGAAGAGTACACGGAACGGCAGCTACAAATATATGAAAAATATCTACCAGTTATTGATCAATTAATTAATGAACTGAGAAAACGACAACATGAATACGATAATCATATTCAAGCACTAAAAATGCTAACTACAATTAATACAGATTATGAAAGTACTATAAAAACTATAACAAGGTATTCAGAGCAATTGGCGATACAAAGTGACTTAGGAAAACTTATAAAGCTTAATAATAAAGTACTAGCTGGTTTCCTATATAGTAAACAAAAGCTAGCAGAAAAATTGGGTATTGATTTTGAAATAGTGATAAATGATTATGATTTTTCAACCAGACTATTGGACTATGAATTAGTAGAGGTAATTGGCAATCTTATAAATAATGCATTTGAAACCGAAGTGGAAAAAAATACTGTAGAGATTATATTATCAAAAAATCAAGATATGGACATTATTAAAGTGAAAAATAAGCATCCATACCTTGGATATGAGGTTATAAACAGTATGTTTAGAAAAGGATTTTCTACAAAATCAAATAAAAGTAGAGGTTATGGACTACCAAATTTAAAAGAAATAATTAAGAAATATAAAGGAGAAGTAAGCGTAAGTAATATTAAGTACGATAATGAAAACTATGTTGTTTTTAGAGTATCAATTAAGAGTTAACTTCTTGTTTTAGGCAGTCAGGACAATTAGGCTCACCCCAAAGAAACCAACAAGCTGTTTCAGAAATAGCTAACGGTGCTAGCATAATAAGTAAGCTACCAAGAAAGTTTATTAGCTTCATGAAAATCGTTCTTTGATTTTTCATACAGTAATCCTCCTTTCGCAATTAATAATTGAATACATTGTAATGTAATAACCCATATGGATTTAGCGAAATATGGGTTATTTTTTGTGGCAAAGTACATTATAAAATGAAAAAGTACAATTAGTATGCTAAAGAATTTAAACTTAAGTATTTTTTTGTTACTATATTTTGGCCTAGTTTTTGAAGTAATTGGAGCTAGTAGAACAATAACTAGTAAGGAAAAAACAAGCTGTATCATTACATTGAAATAATTAGGTGAAAATTTGTTTGATAAATAAATAGATATTAAAAAAAATATTCCGCTAAAAATTAAGCATCCCATATATGTTTTATAATGGATTCCTCCTGTATACGCTCTAAGAGGAATCAAAGAAATTAAACAGTAGATAAAAGACCTCTGTTCATTTAAGAAAGAAAATATTAAAAATAAAACTATTATTTTTGATAGTTCATTGAGAATAACTTCTAGGATGTATTTTAATTTAATACTGTCATATTCTGAAAGGTTAATATGATTTTTGAAGTAATTATGAATTTTATCTATCAAGAAGTTTATCAATACCATCACCTTAGCTTATGAGTATCTTTTATAGGATAGTATCACATAACTTTGATTAAGCCTATAGTAAATTGATAAACAGTATCTTAAACGGAATGAACAACATTTAAGTAAAAAATGCTGTCGTTTATTCCGTTTCATATGCTGTTTATCTATAATACCTTGTTGGCATATTTTCTTAATGCTATTATATATATTGCCAAGCAGCTTGTACAAGCGTGGCCGATAGACAAAAAAGTAGGAAAATATTCTAAAGGGATAAAAGTCAAATTTAACTTTGCCTTAGCATTAGCCACGAACCCGAAATTTTTAATTTTGGATGAAGATACTTCGGGATTAGATCCGCTTATGAGAGATGACATATTGAATATTTTAATGGAATATGTTCAAAAAAAAGAACATATAGTGCTGTTTTCATCTCACATAGTAAGCGATTTAGATAAGATAGCAGATAAAATTATATTTATTCACAAGGGAAAAGTAATATTAGAAGAAGATAAGTATACCATGCTATACAATTATGGTATTATCAAGTGTTCCTTTAATGACTTTCAAGAAATTAATCCTGAAAATATCATAACATATCGGAAATTGGACTATGAAACAATGATATTAGTAGAAGATAAGAAAAAAATGCAAAATATGTATCCTAATCTCTTAATTGAAAGTCCATATACAATTATATTGGGTATTTTTAGCATAGGCGTATTATCATTTCTTACGCAGTTTCATTACGCGCTTACTGTACAAGTAATATGTAGATAAGGGTGAAAATAATGAAAATGTATTCAGAATTTTTTTCGAAATTTTTGGTTTTCCTAGGGATAGGTTTCTTGATATATATGATATACCCTGTGAGCTACCCTATGAACTTTATAGAAATAATATTTTATACTGTTATTTCTTATATTATTTATTATATTCAGATTGATATTCATGAGTTTGGACATTACATTGCAGCAAGAATTGCGTCACTAAATGTTGCAGAAATATATTTATCCTTTATGAATATCCTGTTTTATGAAAAAAGCTTCAATAAAAAATATCAATTTCATTTACCGTATAAAGAAATTGGCGGCACATTAAAAACTTTTACGAGAAAGAGCATAAGTAATAAATTTGAATTTGAAAACTATAAGAGAAAACTGCTAATAACATTATATGGTGGCCCTTTGATGAGTTTGTCTATTACATTTTGTTTGTATTTTTGTATTGTAAACAGCAAACTTATTATTTGGAAGATATCTTTCATAATATCCTTACTAATTTTGTTAAGTTCCCTAATGGGAGATGTGTTAAACATATTTAGTATGAAAAAAAACTTAACTTTTTTTGCACAAATGGCAATCATGCAAGAATTAATGCTACCAAAATATCTAATCAACAATAATAATCTTGAATATTTATCTAAAACCATGGCAAATAGAATCAATTCTTTGATAAAAAACAATCCAAATTCAATTATCAAAAAATATAATATTGCAATATTATTTTTGAGTTCTCTAGTTTTGAAAAAACAAATTTTACAAGATAATACTATTAATTATTTGAAAAAAGTAATGTTTACAAATACTCATAACTGTGATACGTCAAAAAAACATAAGAATCAAAATTTGTTAGTCTATTTTATATTATATTTGAACTTAATAGAAAAAGATATGACTTTTAACGATGATTTCATGGAATTTCTTGATCCTTGTTTATTGAAAAGAACTGAAATTAATATGATTGAAAAATATATCTTTTCAAAGAACATTAGCGATGAAAAGTTTTTTGAAAATTGCGAAAACGAGTTGAGCTCAGAAAAATATTTATACAAAGCAATTTGGAATACTTACAAATAACTTAAGGAGGTACAAAATGAAACTGAACAATTTAGCAGATAGTTTGACTTTAGAAGAGAGAAAATTTTATTATTCCTTCATAAATAAAGAACCTGCTAAAGAGAATTACATTAAGAAATGGAAGCAAAAGAAGAACTTAGTATCAGATGATGATTTCAATATTATGCTTGAGACAAGGGGATTTTCTAATAAAGATTTTAATAATTGCTTGTGCGAATTGTCTATACAAGAATCTAAAAAGATTGATGAAATAGTACATAAGGAAGAATGGGTACAGTTGTATTATAATATTTTGTCTAATTATCAAACTGTTGAAAGCATAAGAGCTACTAATTTACTAGATATCGCATATATTGTCCATCCCTTTATCTTATTTTACAGAAAAGAAATAACCAATATAACAAGCACTATCACAAAATACAAACTATCAGAAACGGTTTTTCAGAAAATAATTCAAGCTTTTGTTGAAGAACTGGTAAATATTTTTTCTAAAGTCATTATAGTCGATATGAATGAATTCGCAGAAATGTTTGATTTCTCCAGTAATGATCCTTCACAAAAATTTGTTGATTACTTAGTCAATAGATTTAACAATATTGAAGCATTTAATAGTTTTTATTCAAGATATATTGTGTGTACTCGATTAGCAATAGTAAGAACTATCTATAGCATAAACTTTATAAAAGAAGCTCTTAATAGGTTGGAACATCACTTTATTGAACTATCTAAACTAGGCTTCATAAATACGAATTGTTTATCAGACATTAGACTCTCTGCTGGTGACTCACATGATAAAGGAAGAAGTGTAATTATCTTTTGTTTCGAAGATAATAAAGTTGTATATAAGCCAAGAAACCATTCGATAACTAAGTCATTTAATATGTTTATTGAATGGATTAATAAAAAGAGTGGTCTTTTACTCTTAAAAACTTATAAAGGAATATATGGAAAAGATTATTCTTTTGAAGAGTTTATAGAACAGCTGTCATGCATATCTTCTGAGGAAATAAAACAATACTATATAAGATTTGGGTATATTTTAGGATTAGCTCATGTATTGTGCGCAAATGATCTTCATTTGGAAAATCTAATTGCTCACGGAGAATACCCTATTCTTATTGATATAGAAACGATTATTCAAAGTGATAGGCAATATGAAATTCTTGAGTCAGCTAATAGCAAAGTAACTTATGATTATATTTTCAATTCTGTACAAAATACAGCTCTTTTACCTACGATAGCTTTTATGGATAAAGATAGAAATGGTATAGACATAAGTGCGCTAAACGGAAAAGAAACTAAGTTGCCATATAAGATCCTTTCACTTTCAAATTTAAATACAATGGATATGAAGTATGAATATGTTGAATATATTCGTCCAGGCTCAAATAATTTACCGACACTTAATAACGAAATAGTTGATTTTGTCGAATACAGAAAAGAGATATTAAAAGGTTTTTATGATTTTATGCAATTCATATTGAATAATAAGAGTGAAATAATTTCTGAAGATGGAATTCTAAATGTTTTTTTAAATAAGAAAGTGAGAGTAGTTGTCAAAAATACAGATTCTTATGCTACATTGCTGAAATATTCAAATCATCCTGTGTACTGTAGGGACATGCTGCTTAGAGAGAAGTTGCTAGAAAATTTATGGGCATTCCCACATAAAAAAAGAGCAATATCGATTAGTGAAAATAAAGATTTAACTTTTGGTGATATTCCTATTTTCTATACTTTAACAAATTCTTTAGATTTAATAGATAGTAATAATATTATTATTCAAAATTACTTTCCACTATCTGGACTTGAGAAAGTGAAAAATAGAATTATAGATTTATCTATGGAGGAAATCAATAAAGAGCTTTCTATAATAAAAGTTTGTTTAGGACTTTATGATGAGAAATATAAAAAAATGAAATATGAGAAATTACCATTAATAAATATTCAAAAAACACATTCTAATATATTAATAAAGGAAGCAGTGAAGATAGGTGATTTTATTTTAAGCAAGAGCTATGAAGCCCAGGATCAATTGTCTTGGCCATCAATTAATCTGTCTGAAGAATCCTGGAAAGTTGAAGCTATGGATGAGAGCTTGTATTCAGGTCAATCAGGTTTAGCATTGTTCTTTATAGAGTTGTTCAAGTTCACAAATGACCAAAAATATAAGAAAGCTTATGATAAAATCATAAATTCAGTTATTTTAAATACTAAATATAATCATAATTTTGCTGCCTATTCTGGTAAATTGTCTTTAGTTTTTCCTGTTTTATCTGAATTAAATTCGCAAGGGCATTCTCAATATACAAAATATATAGATTCAGCAATGAAAGATTTGCAAGAAAACCTAAATGATATTAAAAATCTTGATTGGATTGGAGGTTTAGCAGGAGTTTTAGCACTTACTTGTGAGACATATAAGGTGACAAAAGATTCAAAATATCTAGAATTAATTAGAGAGATATCCGATAATTTAGTGGTATTGCAACAAATGGAGAGGAGAGAGCTGAAGGAAGGATTTGCTCATGGCTGTGCAGGAATTGCAACTTCATTATTAAGGGCTTACAATTATATTCAAAATCCTGTCTATAAACACAAAGCATTAGAGTTATTTGATCTGCAAAGAAAAAAATATGACTCTTCGCAAGAATTTAAATGGTGCTGGGGAGCTACAGGATGGGGAATAGCTCTAATAGAAACAAATTTATATAATTACAATGACATATATAAAAACGATTTAATAAAAATTATTAATAGCTTACCTAACTTCTTAAAAGGTGATGATTGTATCTGCCATGGTAATCTAGGAGATATTGAGCTATTAAATTTGATAGAACATTCATCTTTAGATGTTAACATTGCAGATAAGTTGAATCAAAGACTATCCTCAATACTATATCATTATAAAGAAAATTCTGAATATAATGTAAACTCGTTGCCGGAAATACCTAATATTAGCTTATTTACAGGCTTAACAGGGGTTGCGTACCAATATCTAAGAATATTAGAGCCCAAAAACATATCAAGTGTTTATACTTTAAGCATTTAGAATAGTTAATATTGTTGGTATCTTAGATGCAGTGCAGGTAAACAAAGGGGAGATATTATGGAAAACATTCAATGCAAATATGACGATAAATTAGTAGGTAGAGCATTCGAAGAATTATCACTTGAAGAAATGGCTGCTTCTCAAGGTGGTGTCAATCCATTAACATCATCTGTGCCATGCCTTAAAACTGTTACTATTAGCAGTGGATGGTGTAGTGCAGGTGTTATTGTTAGTACGATTGTATACTCCGTAATGAAATGCTAAAGAAAGGATGTTTTTAGTATGAATGATAAATTCTTGATGGAATATGATTCTAGATTCGTAGGCAAAGCATTTGAAGAACTATCACTTGAAGAAATGGCTTTATCACAAGGATGTGGTGATATTGTACCTATGTCAGGACCACCATGTTTCCTTATAACTGCTGGTAGCGCATTATTAATTACATTTTGGCTTTGTCAGAATAATTAGTTAATATTATAAACCTGCACTGCATCTAAGATACCAACATTAATATATAACAAATAAGCATTTTTATCAATAATCAATATTTCCTAGTATAATGGCAATTACAAACAGTACAGTTTAGAAGCGAGGTGGCTTATGAGAAAGATTGTAGCTTATATTGGTAGTAGAAGAGGTGAGAGCTCAAATACATACAAATTTGCTAAGAGTGTATTGGATTTTGTATCCGCTAATTGTGATTCGACATATGAAATTATCCGACCAGAAGATTTCTTAATTAATGAATGTGAAGGTTGTCAAGTTTGTTTTAGAGAAGGTTACTGTATTAAAGATGATGATATAAAATTAATTAAAAATAAGTTGCTAGGAGCTGATTTTATAGTCTTGGCAAGCCCAGTCTATGTTCATAATATATCAGGTGATTTAAAAGTATTGATAGATCGTTTAGGGTATTGGACACATTTATTAAAACTTGCTGGTAAAGGTAGTGCAGTTTTAACTACCAATATGTCAAACGGACATAATACAGCTTTAAATTATTTAGAGATGGTTTTAACCTCATTAGGAAGCCAAGTAGTGACAAAATATAATGCATCTTCACATTATCCAAACCAACTAAATGATGAAAAATGGATTAAGGCTTCATCAAACATCATAGGGTATTCCATAATTGATAGTTTAGAACATGGGGTTAAATCTACACAAAAGCTTGAATCCTTATTTCTTACATTAAAAGAAATGATGATAAAGTATAGAGAATACAAAATAAATTATGGGGAATGGTCATATTGGAACGATATGGGATATTTTGATTGTGAGAATTTTTCGGAGCTATTAGAGTTACAAAATAGGAGTGCTTGCAAATGAGAAAAATAGATGTAATAGAACAAATGGAACATAGTGAATGTGGCATGGTCTGTGTGGCTATGCTACTCAATTATTATGGTAAAAACAGAACTATGAGCGAATTACGTGAAAAATATGGGATTCCAAATGGCGGATTGAATTTATTGCAAATGTCTATGATATTAGAAGATTTCGGATTAGAAAATAAAGGTTTAAGGATTAACGATGTAGGAGCTCTAGATAATACACATACTCCCTTTATCGCTTTTTGGAAAGGAAACCATTTTGTAATAGTTGAGAAGATTGGAAGAACTATTACAATAATAGATCCTTCTAATGGTAGAAGAAAGATTTCTCACAAAGAATTCATTGAATCTTTTAGTGGTGTTATATTACTAGTATTAAATAAACGAGAGAAAAAATTTCTTAGCAAAAGAGATAAAACCCCATTTTTCATAGATGAAATAAAAAAATATAGAGGTTTTATTCTTCTTGTTATTATTCTAACTATAATTTTGCAAGGAATAATGATATATATTCCTAAAATGATAGCGAATTTAACGGATTTCATTTTAATAGAGAAAGCTATGGACACTAACCCATTTCTTTTGCAGTTTATAGTTATGACAGTATTATATTATCTAGTAAGTATGCTTCGTACAATTTTAGTAGTTAAAGTTCAAATATTATTGGATATAAGTTTACTTAGTAAAACCATAAATCACTTGTTGAAAGTTCCAATTCAGTTTTACACTAGTAGAAGTAAAGGTGAATTATTATTTAGAATAAATTCTAATTCATATATTAGACAAATATTAAGTGAAAAAGTAGTAAGTGTTAGCATAGATCTTATATTTACTGTTATTTATATCATTGCACTTCTTCAGATAAATGTAAAGCTAACTGGAGTTGTATTTATTGTTGGGTTTTTAATTTTCATATTATCCATGCTATATACAAAAGCGCTTAAATCTAATCAACAAAACCAAATTATTCATTCAACAAAAACACAAAATATAGTTACAGAGTTGGTTAATAACATTGATACTTTAAAGGCATTTGGCGTAGAAAATGATATTTTGATGAAATGGAAGAAAAGTTTTTTATCACAAATGAAATTTGAGGAAAAAAAGGCTAAATATGCCGGATTTCTTGGTAGTCTTCCAATTACAATACAGATGGTTTTTCCTGCTTTAATGTTTTTACTAGGTGGAATTTATGTGGGAAGAGGGGAACTTACTATTGGGAATTTAATAGCTTTTAATACTTTAGGTGGCTTGTTTTTATCACCGATATTATCATTAGCAGGTTCTTATTCAGATATTGAAATTGTAAAGATTTATTTTAACAAGCTACTAGATATATTAACAACTGGTGAACAAAAAGATGGAAGTATAAAAATTGATAAAATAAAAGGAAATATAAGTATTAAAAATCTTTGTTTTCAATATAGCAAGTTATCACCCTATGTTTTAAATGACATCAATATAGACATTAGGAGAGGAGAAAAAGTAGCCATAGTCGGTGAGAGTGGGTCTGGTAAAAGCACTTTACTTAAACTTATGTGTAGATTATATAGTCCAACTCAAGGCAAAATTGAATTTGATGATAGATCTATAGAAGATTTTAGAAAGGAGGATTTTTATAGAAATATTGGTGTAGTGCTTCAACAACCTCAATTATTCAATGAAAGTATAAGAGAAAATATTCTACTTTATAGAACAGTTTCAGAAGAAAGATTAATTAAAATAATTAAAGAATTAGAGATAGATAAAATTATTGAAGGATTACCTATTGGAATTGAAACAATATTGTCTGAAGATGGTGTTAACTTTTCGGGTGGGCAACGCCAAAGGATTACCCTAGCTAGAGCTATCGTTCATAATCCGAGTATACTTTTTTTAGATGAGCCTACTAGTTCCTTAGATAACAAAGCGGAAAGGAAATTCATGGATTTGTTATTGGAGATAAATTCTACATCCATCGTTGTTGCTCATAGATTTTATAATATTGAAGCATTTCATAAAATAATTGTTATGAATCAAGGACGAGTAGTTGCTGTAGGACATCACAATGAATTGATTGAAAATTGCTCATACTACCAAGAATTGTATTTAAGGGATAAAAAAATAGATAAGCAGCTTGCTATTTCATAGTCAAAAGATAATACTATATGTTATAACAACTTTAGGAGATGGCACTTTATCCATCTCTAAATGGCTATGACAACCTAAAGTCTTGGGGGCATGTATATTGACTAAGAGGAAAAGAGCTAAAGAGAAGAGTGCATGAAAATTTTGAGCTAATTGGACTTTCTGACAGATTAAAAGATAAGGTAGAGAAATATTCTGGAAGTATGAAAAGAGGATTAAATATTGGAGTGGCTCTTATTCACAAGCCAAAGATGCTAATTATGGATGAGCTAACAGCTGGTATTGACCCTCAATCAAGGAACCATATATTAGAAACTGTAAAAAATATTAAACAATGAAGGTATGACAATTCTTTCTTATGATAGATGTAAAGAAAATTTAATAAAAATATGTCGCGTAACTAGATATGCGACATATTTTTTATGCTTGTTTATAATGCCTTAGTTAAGCAAAAATTACAACTTGTAAATGAAATATGGAAATGGTAAACTTATGATGTGATAGTATGTATTTTACAAAGGCTTTTAGTGCTAAATACATATTGAAATTACTTGAAACTATTTTATAATACTATGTAAAGAGGATGTAGATTATGACTAAATGGGACAAGTATCTAATAGTTTTAGTATTATTACTTAGCTTATTGGGGATATATTTTGTTAAATATTATGCAACTGATGGTGGAAATAAGTACGTTAGTATTCAAGTAGATGGAGAAGAAATTAAAAAGATTTCATTTGGGGCAAATATGGTAGGCAAAACCATTGACATAGAAACAAAGTTTGGCTATAACAAAATAGAGATTGGCGACGGAAAGGTTAGAGTTATAGAAGCTGACTGTCCCGACAAATTAGATGTTAAACAAGGATGGATATCTAGCCAAGGAGAAGTAATTGTCTGCTTGCCAAATAGAATGGTAGTAGAGATAAAGTCTGAAGACAATGCAAATGATGAGATAGATCATATTAGTTATTAGAAAAGGGTGAGACGCATGAAAAGACTTAGAAAACTTATTTTTTTATCATTGTTAGTTTCTTTAGGACTTGCCCTTAGTATAATTGAATCTATGATTCCAATACCTATCTTGTTACCAGGCATGAAGCTTGGACTAGCCAATATTGTTTGCCTTATTTCCTTAGTATTGTTTGGCTATAGAGAAGCTTTTATTGTAGCGACACTAAGGTCTTTAGTATTTGCATTGGCTACAGGAAGTTTTTCAGGCCTAGCCTATAGCCTTTCTGGAGCACTATTAAGCACATTAGCAATGACTATTGTGTTTAAGTATTTTTCTAGCTATTTCAGCTTAATTGGTGTCAGCATTTTTGGAGCCATATTCCATAATGCTGGACAGCTTTTAACTGCTAGTCTAATAATGGAGAATTTAAAGATTTTCTCATATTTTCCTTTCATGACATTATTGAGCCTTTTTACTGGTTATTTTGTTGGACTGGGCTCAACATTAACATCTAAGAATATGAAAAAAATAATGGGGGAAAATTAGAATTAGCATAAGGAGGTAAACATGAGAACAAGAAATAGGAGTTTAGCGCTTTTAATTGCACTAGTTATTATTGGCGTAGTATTAGGTAGTGTTATTGGGAACTTATTAAGTGATAAGATTCCTTTACTGGCTTATAGCTATCCCATTGGGCTTAAAACCCCTGTACATCTAGACCTAAGTGTGATAGAACTTACTCTTGGTTTAGTTATTGATGTGAATATGGCCAGTGTTATTGGATTTTTATTAGCTTTCCTTATGTATAAAAGATTATAGGGTGAGCTTATGAAAAAAATAGTTTTAGCATCATCATCTCCACGAAGAAAAGAAATACTAGATAGATATAATATTGATTTTGAAAGTATAACAAGCCATATAAATGAAAAAGTTTCATCTGATGAGGACCCTATTCAGGTAGTTATGTCATTAGCTTTTCAAAAAGCAGAAGACATTGCTATTAAACTTGATTATGATGCAATAGTAATTGGTGCAGATACAATTGTTTATATGAATAGTGTATTAGGTAAACCAAAGGATGATATAGATGCTTATAGGATTTTGGAGAGCTTAAGTGGCAAAGAACATTGTGTAATTACAGGATTAGCTATTCTAGATATTAATTCAGGGAAAAAAGTAATTGATTATGAGATAACTAAAGTTAAATTTAGAGAATTACCGTCAGAAAAGATTAATAGGTATATAAATACTGGAGAATTTAAAGATAAAGCTGGAGCTTATGGTATTCAAGGATATGGGGAAATCTTAGTAGATTGGATAGAAGGGTCTTACTCAAATGTAGTAGGGTTGCCCATAGTGAAATTAGATAAGCTTTTAGAAAGGCATTTTAACACAAAAATTCTTTAACTATCTTTTAGGAGGGGCTATGGAAAAAGACTTTAGTTATACGATTAAAGATTTACCAGAAGATGAAAGACCACGAGAGAAACTTTACAAATATGGACCTAAAGCATTATCAAATACAGAACTATTGGCTATAATCATAAGGACTGGGAACAAGGAAAACACAGCTATTGAAATATCCCAGAAACTTTTAGCAGGAAAAAAAGAAGGAATTTCTTTTTTAACAGATACAAGCATACAGGAGATAACAAAGATAAAAGGAATAGGAGTGTGCAAGGCTGCTCAAATACTTGCTGCTGTAGAGCTTGGTAAACGTGTTATGACTGGAACGCATAAAGACAAACCAAAGATAACGACTCCTTCAGATGTTGCAGATATACTAATGCTAGACATGGCACATCTAAAAAAGGAGCATTTTAAAATTGTAATGCTAGATACTAAAAATCAAGTAATAGGAATAGAGGATATATCTATAGGAAGTTTAAATTCTTCTATAGTTCATCCAAGAGAAGTATTTAAGGAGGCTATAGCAAGAAGTAGTGCCTCAATTATTCTTGTTCATAACCACCCTAGTGGTGATCCGACTCCTAGTAAGGAAGACATAGCTATTACTAGAAGATTAGCTGAAGGAGGGGACATTCTAGGAATTAAGGTGCTGGATCATATAATAATTGGAAACAATAGATTTTTAAGTTTAAAAGAAAAAGATATAATTTAAGGCTTTTACTAGGAAGGAGCAAAAGAAGATGGGTATATTTAATTTATTTACGAAGGATATGGGAATTGACTTAGGTACAGCTAATACATTAGTCTTTATGAGAGGTAAAGGTATAATTATTAGAGAACCTTCAGTTGTTGCTATACAGACTAATACAAAAGAAGTTTTGGCAGTTGGTGAAGAAGCTAAAAGAATGATAGGAAGAACACCTGGGCATATAGTAGCTATTAGGCCCCTAAGTGATGGAGTTATTGCAGACTTTGATATTACTCAGAGTATGCTAAAATATTTTATTAGAAAGGGTAATCGTGCGCGTTCACTTTTCTCACCTAGAGTTGTTGTTTGCGTGCCTTCTGGTGTAACTGAGGTTGAAAAAAGAGCCGTTGAAGAAGCAGCTATACAGGCAGGGGCTAGAGAAGCTTTTTTAATAGAAGAGCCAATGGCTGCAGCCATTGGTGCTGGACTTCCTGTACAAGAACCTAATGGTAGTATGGTAGTAGATATTGGAGGAGGTACAACAGAAGTAGCTATTATCTCATTAGGAGGAATAGTAACTAGCAAATCTATTAGAGTAGCAGGAGATGAACTAGATGAATCAATTGTTTACTATATTAAAAAAGAGTATAATTTAATGATTGGTGAAAGGACAGCAGAAGAAGTTAAAATACAAGTGGGTTCAGCAGATTTATCAACAAATAAAGAAAGAAAAATAGCTGTTAGAGGAAGAGATTTAATCTCTGGACTACCAAAAAATATTGATATAAGCTCATCTGAGATTTATGAAGCAATGAGAGAACCTATAGCAAATATTATTGATGCAATAAAGTTTACTCTTGAAAAAACTCCACCTGAGTTAGCTTCTGATATTATGGAGCAGGGAATAATGTTAACAGGCGGAGGAGCATTACTAGAAGGATTAGACAGACTTATAAGAAAAGAAACTGGAATGCCTATTCACATAGCAGAGAATCCTTTAGACTGTGTTGCTATAGGAACAGGAAAGGCACTAGAGGACATAGAAACATTAAAAAAAGTTGCTAAAAGTTCAAGAAAGTTAGGATAAGTGGTGATATACATGACCATATTTAAAAAAATAAAGGGGAGAATGATAGTGACTATTGTCGCTATCATTCTAATTGTAATTATTGGGATTACTGCTAGCGACAGGGAAAAGATAACATCAATTGAAAATTTGATAGGTAGTATTATTACTCCTATTCAAAAGATTTTTTATAATAGTAGCGAATCTGTTGTTGGAACTGTCAAGTCTATAGGTAGTATTACACAGCTTAAAAATGAAAATTCTAGTTTGAAGGAAGAGAATGCCAAATTAAAGGAACAAGTAAGGAATTACGAAGACATCATAAGCAAAACTGACTATTTAAGAAATGCTGCAATATTAAAAGAGAAGACAAAATATAACTTAGTTGAGACACAAATAATTGGAAAGGATCCAGAAAACTGGTTTGATAGATTTGTAATTGATAAGGGCTCTAAAGACGGTATTAAAAAAGGAGATGCAGTCATTCAAGGAATAGAAGTTGATGGTAATACTATTGAAGAAGGACTAGTTGGTAGAGTAGTTGAAGTTGGTGATAACTGGGCTAAGGTAATAGCCATAATAGATGAAGGTAGCAATTTAAGCTTTAACGTTATAAGAACTCAAGATGGTGGAATAATAAAGGGTGATTTTGAAGGCAATATTTCAGGCTATCTTTTTGATACAAAAGCAGACGTTGTAAAGGGAGACAAGCTATTAACTTCTGGTCTTGGTGGAATTTTTATCAAGGGGCTTTATATTGGAGAAATAAGTGAAGTTACAAAGAATAGTGATGATCTTTTAGTCAATATAGAAGTAAAATCAGCTGTGAATTTTAATAAACTTCAAAATGTTTTTGTTATAATTGGAAAATAGGTTAAAGGAGTAAATAATTTGAGATATTTTATTATAGCTATTGTGGTTTTATTGAATTTTTTAATAGAGTCTACTATATTGCACCAAGTAAGTATATTTGGGGTTATACCTAATACATCTTTGATTATTATAGTATGCCTTGCTCTTCTTGGAGGCAAAAAGACCGGAAGTGTCTTAGGATTGATACTAGGGCTATTAGAAGATATGTTATTTTATGATGTTATTGGAGTACATGCTCTAATTTATTTCCTTATTGGCTATATTATTGGACTGACAGATAAAAAAGTATTTAAGGAGAATTTGTTTTTACCCTTTGTTTTCACAACTATATCAACATTTGCCTTTCATATAATTTATTATGTATTTATGTACTTTTTATCTATAAATGTTGACTTTATTAGCCTTATAAAAAACATAGTTATCATAGAGACCATTCTTAACTCTTTATTGTCTATTTTCTTTTATAAACAGTTTCTTAAGTTATATCGCCAACCTCATATAAGCTTTAGAAAATAATAAGGAGGTGAGTTAATGAAGTTCTTGGAAAAAATAAAGGACAGGTATAATATTCTCACATTTCTTGCCTTTTTTATATTTGCTATTTTAGCATTTAGGCTGGCGTCTTTGACTATTGTCCAAGGGGAAGAAATGAGGAAAATATCTGATACAAAAAGAGTGAAACAGATATCTATAACTGCGCCTAGAGGAGAAATAAGGGATAGATACGGAAGATTATTAGCAGGCAATGAGCCTAGTTTTACAGTTCAGATTATGAAAGATGAGTTAAATATAAAAGACTCGACTAAACGAAACAATGCAATACTAAAGCTTATTAGAATACTTGAGGAAGAAGGGGTAGACTATATAGATGAGTTTCCCATTAATTTGAATTGCTTTTCATATAATAGTGATACTATGTATATGGAAAACAATAAAACGCCTAGTGAATACGTTACAGACTTAATTTTAAGCAACAGTCTCGTAGGACAATTGATTAATTCTACTATGAGAATAGATAGTGATACAGAGTCACGAATATTCTTTACTGCAAGAAGGGCAGTTAATACTTTCGAAAATGAAGGCATATCAATGCCTATAAAAATAGATTTTGATGAAGCAAAAAATGTTATGTTTAATTATAATTCGAATGAAGATTTAGAAAAATGGAGAAAAGAAAACAGTATTTCAGGAGATGAATCTGCAAGGGATTTTTTGATTTCTAAGATAACAGAAAATAAGAAGGTTTTAATGAAGCTAATTAATGACCCTATTGTAAGTGAACTTACTTATGAGGTTCTACTGAATAATGGATTAGCCTCTAATATTACGCTTATGCCATATAGTTTTAGTTTTGACGAAGAATTAAAGTCTATCAAAAGAAGTCTAATGAAGAGCTTTGAAAATATAACAATGAGTAGCTCTGCTAAGGATGATTTTGTAAATATTATTCTACAAACAGATGCTAAATACGAAATTCTTTCGAATATTTTTGTAAAAACAGATAAAGAAGAGAACGAAAAGGAGATAACAGTACCAGGACAGATTTTAATAGAAAAGCTTAAGGAAAATAATATTAATACTCCAATAGCTATTACTTTAGATGAGGAAGCAAATAAAGTTTATTATAAATATAATAGTGATGAAGAGAAAGAAGAGTTTCATAGAAGTGAAAAAATAGAAGGAGAATTAACAGCTGTTGAAGCTTTAATATTTATAGCAAATAAGCATGATATTATGACTGATTTTATAATTGATGACAAGGTTAAAGTTATAGCACAGGAAAAAGTTTTAAGTTATGTAAATCCTAAAATATCTATTGCTAATTGGGAATATTCAGTATTAAACAATAAAAAGAACTGGATTGATCAGTATAAAATTCCAGAGGGAAGTAGTGCTGAAGAAGCATTTGAATTTTTAGTTGAGAAGTTTAAAATAGAAGAAGATTTAAATAATTATGAGACAAGATCTATAATGTTAATTCTAGAGCAATTAAATAAGCAAGGACATAGAGCTTATCAGCCAATAAATTTAGCTTATGGAATCAGAAATAGTACTGTTGCAAAACTAGAGGAAAATAAATTTGATTTACTTGGTGTAGGAGTTTCAATTGAACCAGTGAGGTATTATCCTCATGGAGAAACTGCTGCACATATTTTAGGCTATTTAGGCAAGATTTCACAACCATCAGAGATAAAAAAGTATATTGAAGAGCAAAGTTATTCGCCTAACGATATTATTGGTAAGACAGGAGTAGAAGATAGCTTTGAACAGTATTTAAGAGGAGTAAATGGTAGAAGGCGTGTAGAAGTAGATGTATTAGGGAATACAATAAATGTACTAGACGAGGAAAAAGCTATACCTGGGAACAATTTGTATCTTACTTTAGATCTTGAACTGCAAAAAGTTGCAGAAGATGCTTTAAAGCAAGCTATAGATCAAATACAAATAGGCGGAGAATTCAAAAGTAAATGGGGTAATTATAAATATTCTAAAGCATATAAGAATGCTACTTCGGGAGCTGTAGTTGCAATAGACGTAAAAACAGGAGAGGTGCTGGCAATAGCTAATTATCCTTCATATGATCCAAATCTTTTTGTAACAGGTATTTCGGATGAGGATTGGCAAAGCTTAATGCCTGAACATGATGAAGACCCATTGGCACCAAGACCTTTATATAATATTGCCTTACAGACAGCAATTCAGCCGGGATCTATATTTAAGATGATAACCGGTTTAGCAGCGCAAGAAAAAGGCATAAAAGCAAGCAAAAAAATATATGACTATGGAAAGGTGGAAATAGGGAACACTGATTTTGGCTGTTGGCTGTGGAATAGTAATAGAGGCTCACATGGATGGGAAAACCTAGCAGAAGCCATAAGAGATTCATGTAACTATTATTTTTATAGTGTTACAATGGGTAGAAATCCTAGGACTGGAGAAGGTCTTGGAGGGAAAGTTGATATTGAGGACATATTAAGAGTTGCTACCGAATTTGGTCTTAACGATAAAACAGGAATAGAAATAGCTGGAGAAAGAGCGGTTGGAGTTCCTGATATAAATTCAAAGACAAATAACATAAAAATAGGATTAAGAAGATTTTTAAATGCAAATATCAGAAACCATATTAAGGAAGACATTCATTTAGATGAAAAAGATATAACGAAAGCTATAGATGAAATAGTAAGCTGGGCTGAATTTGAAGAACCTCTTAGCAAGAGAGAAGTAATTAGAAGATTAGACAAGCTTAATATCAATGGAGAAAAGAAAATTGAAGGAAGTAAGAACGATCTTGCTGATGTCATTAAATTTACCTATTTAAATCAATCTGGGTGGAAACAGGCAGATACATTGAATATTTCAATAGGTCAAGGACAAAATGCCTACACACCAATTCAAATGGCAAACTATATGGCTACTTTAGCAAATGGTGGATATAGACATAATGTAAGTGTTGTTTCAAAAGCTGAAAGTCATGATAATTCAAAAATTGTATATATGCCAAAAAGAGAAACTAATAGAGTTGCTCTTAAAGATTATAACTTCATTAATGAGGTTAATAAGGGCCTTGGTATGGTTTCAAGTGATGGTACTGCAAGGGCTGTTTTTAAGAATTTTCCTATAACTGTAGCAACAAAAACAGGTACTGCTCAAAAAGATGGAATTAATCCATTAACTGGTGAAAAATACGATAACTATGCTTGGTTTGTAGCCTATGGACCTTATGAGGCTAATAACCCAGATGCAGCAGAGATTGCTATCGCCGGAGTTATATTTCAAGGAGGAAGCGGTGGATATGTAGGTCCTGTAGCCAAGGAAATAATAGCTCAATATCTTGGGCTTAATTATGAAGCAAATGATGAATTTGCTGTAAGAAATAAATTGGCTAAGTAGTTTCCTGCTTGCCAATTTATTTTTATTAATAATAAGAAGGAATTATGCGAAAAATGAAGAATAAAAGTAATAGCTGTATACTTTTTGGAGGGTGGCATATGAATCAAAGCTTAGTTTCATTTAAAGGTAATAAGGATGGTATATATATTTATGTTAAAGAGGGAAGCTTTCAAAAAATAAAAGAACAGCTAGATAGTACTTTGAAGAAAGCAGGCTCTTTTTTTAAGGGAGCTAAGGTAATTAGCATTAAAGGGAAAAAACTATCTGTAGATGAAAAGGAGGAGCTAAAAGGTATTATAATTAATAAATATGGACTAAATGTCGATGATATTACTGATGTTATTGATGAAGAAGTAGATTATTATGATTCAACACAATCCCAATTTTTTGAAGGAATTGAAGACGGTTATACTAAATTTATACGAACTACTATTAGATCTGGGCAGACTGTGGAATCTGATGGCAATCTCGTTATAATTGGAGACATAAATCCTGGTGGGATTGTTGTAGCAAAAGGCAATATAGTTATTCTTGGTGCGTTAAGAGGTATAGCTCATGCCGGCTGTGATGGCAACAGAGGAGCTGTAGTTGCAGCTTTTCTTCTTCAACCAACACAGTTAAGGATAGCAGATATTATAGCTAGGAAGCCTGATGAAGAAATAGAGACTTCTAGATGGCCAGAAATAGCTAGGATAGAAGAAGACGCAGTACTTATAGAAACTTATCTTCCTAAAAATAAATAAGAATAGGGGGCTGAATTTTATGGGAGAAGTAATTGTTGTTACATCAGGAAAAGGTGGAGTAGGCAAAACTACTACTACAGCTAATATAGGCACAGGTCTAGCAATGGAAGGTAAAAGAGTTGCTATAGTAGATGCTGATATCGGATTAAGAAATCTTGATGTTGTTATGGGACTTGAGAACAGAATTGTTTATGATATTGTAGACGTAGTGGAAAAAGTCTGCAGAATTAAACAAGGGCTTATTAAAGATAAGAGATATGATGGATTATTTCTCTTACCAGCTGCACAGACTAAAGACAAAAATGCAGTAAGCCCTGCGCAGATGCAAGAACTTAGTAATGAATTAAAAGAAATGTTTGATTACGTTATTATAGATTGTCCAGCAGGAATAGAGCAAGGGTTTCAGAATGCTATAGCTGGCGCAGATAGAGCTATCGTAGTTACGACTCCAGAGATTTCAGCTGTGAGAGATGCGGATAGAATAATTGGACTACTTGAAGCTAAAGGATTACATAACCCTAGACTAATCGTAAACAGGATAAGACCAGATATGGTGAAAAAAGGAGACATGATGAATATTGATGATATGATCGATATTCTAGCAATAGATTTAATCGGAGTAGTACCTGATGATGAGGCTATTGTTATTTCTACAAACAAGGGTGAACCTGTTGTTACTGATAATAAGGCGCTCTCGGGACAAGCATATAGAAATATTGCAAAAAGAATAATGGGAGAAGAAGTAGCACTATTGGATTTAGAAGTGGATGAGGGTGTTTTTGGTAAACTAAGAAAGTTATTTTTTGGAAAATAGCTAAAAAGGAGGGGTAAAGTTGGACTTATTTAAGTTATTTAGCAAAGGCGAGAACAAAAGTAAAAATGTTGCAAAAGAAAGACTAAAGTTGGTATTAATTCATGACAGGGCTAATATTTCTCCTCACTTTTTAGAAATTTTAAAAGGGGATATAATAAGAGTAATCTCTGATTATATGGTAATTGATGAGGAAGGATTAGACATAAAGCTTACTAGGACTAGAAGAGAAAGCGACAATACTCCTATACCTGCGTTAATCGCAAATATTCCTATTTTAAAGATGAAAGAAGGATCTGTAAAGTAAAAGTATTTAATAGGAGGGCAATATGAATATTGCATTAATAGCTCATGATAACAAAAAGAAACTGCTAGTTAATTTTTCTATTGCATATAAGCATATTCTTGAACAGCACTGTCTTTTTGCAACAGGCACTACAGGAAAGCTTATTATAGAGGCTACAGGTC
Source organism: Proteiniborus sp. (assembly GCF_040308045.1). NCBI lineage: Bacteria > Bacillati > Bacillota > Clostridia > Eubacteriales > Proteiniborus > Proteiniborus sp. The sequence continues at coordinate 68,210 of NZ_JAWRHZ010000057.1, read as the reverse complement.
TTAATATTCAATGCATGATGTCAGGTCCTTTAGGTGGGGATCAACAGATAGGAGCCAAAGTGGCCAATAATGAAATGGATTTAATAGTGTTTTTAAGAGATCCGCTGACAGCTCAACCTCATGAACCAGATGTGCAGGCGTTGCTTAGGTTAAGCGATGTCCACTCTATTCCAATTGCTACTAATATTGCTACTGCAGAGCTTTTGATAAAATCTCTTGAAAGAGGAGATATGCACTGGAGAGAAATTATAAGGCAATCGAAAATTCATAATCGCAAATAATAATAGAAAAACCTATGATTTCACGAAACAGTAAAATCATAGGTTTTTTAATGTAATAAAATTACCTTCTTAAAAATATTAATATACTAAATTGAAAGAAGGTGATTATTATGAGTATAAAAGAAAAAACAAATAGAACTGTGCAGAGAATATTAAATAGTTTAAGAAGAAAAAGAGTTTATAATACTTATAATTATAGTGGTAATGAGAACTTTTATAAAAAGCAGCTTAAAAAAATAGTTTTTTGTATTATTGTTGTTTTAGCAGTATTGCTAATTAAAAAGATAAATATAAAGTTTACTAATAATGTTATTAGAATAGTAGATGAATCTATTAATTATTCTTTTGATATAAAGGGAGATACAAAAAAGGTTTTTGATTTTGTTAAAAATAAGGTTAAAATACCTGATAAAGTAATTGAGACATTTAGTATAGATGTATCGAAATAATAGGAAGGTTCTATAAATGAATATATTTAAGATTAGAGACATCAATATTAAAATTAACATTTTTATGCTTGTTATGTTCATTTTTTATTCTCTGTGTGGATACTTTTTCGAAACATCTATTATGGTTTTGTCAATTTTGATTCATGAGATTTTTCATAGCATTGCAGCTAGAAAATATGGAATAAAGATAAATGAGGTGGAAATTTTCCCTTTTGGGGGGATAGCGAAATTTGAAAACATAAGAACTATTACTCCTAAAGAAGAAATAATAATATGTGCCATAGGTCCACTAAGTAACCTAATAATTATTATTTTATTCTTATCATTAAGAGTTTTTTATTTTGATAGTTATTTGATTGATTATATAATAAAAGTAAATAAGGTAATATTTATAATAAATGTTCTACCGATTTTTCCTCTTGACGGTGGCAAGATCGTTAGAGCCATATTATCGTTATTTATTGGGTACAAAGCTTCTACTATTAGGCTAGTATATATTACATATTTTTTATGTACATTTATAATACTCTATGATATATTAAATGGGATAACAGTCAATATAACTTATTTAGGTGCAATAGCAGTATTTTCTATAGTAGCTGCCAAGAAAGAAAGAGAAATGGCAGCTTTTGCTTTCATTAGATCTATTACAGAAAAGACAAATGAGCTTAGTAGAAAAAAGAAAATGAAGGTCCATATTTTAGTATGTATTAAGACTATTAATATAAAGGAAACAATAGAATGCTTTTTGCCAAATAAGTATCATATTTTTATTATTATAGATAGTAATGGAGAAACTATTGGTACAATAACTGAAGGTCAGTTAATAGAGGGAATATACAGGTATGGTTTTGATGTTACATTAGAAGAACTATTAATAGGAAGCAAAAAGTGGTAGAATAATAAAAAACATAGAAAAGACTTTAATTTGTGTTACTCTACTAATAAGAAAAGGATGGTGTAAATGATAGATAAAGAGCTGTTGGAGAAAATTCTAAATAGAGTTGAAAAACCAGCAAGATATATTGGTAATGAACTTAATATTGTTAAAAAGAATATTACAGATGATATAGTTAGATTTGCATTTGCTTTTCCCGATGTCTATGAAGTAGGTATGTCTCACTTAGGAATGCATATTCTTTATAATCTTCTAAATAGTAAAGATGATATTTATTGTGAAAGAGTGTTTGCTCCTTGGATTGATATGGAAGAAGAAATGCGAAAAAATAATGTTTCCTTGTATGCTTTAGAAAGCAAAGATTCAATTAAAAATTTTGATTTCATTGGTTTTACACTTCAATACGAAATGAGCTATACAAATATTATCAACATGATTGATCTAGCAGGGGTTCCTATTCTGTCAAAGGATAGAAACAGTGATGACCCATTCATTATTGCTGGAGGTCCTTGTGCATATAATCCAGAGCCATTAGTAGGTATTATAGATTTTTTTGTTATAGGAGAAGGAGAGGAAGTAACACTAGAAATTATTGAACTATATAAGAAGTGGAAAAAAGATGGTGGAGATAGAAAAGATTATCTAGAAATGATTAGTAATGTGGAAGGAATCTATGTTCCACAATTTTATAAAACAAATTATAATGAAGATGGAACCATAGAAGCTTTTTTACCACTAGATGATAAGTATCCATCAAAAATTAAAAAAAGAATAGTTGAAAAATTGGACGAAGCATTTTTCCCAGATAAAATAATAGTTCCTTTTATAGAGACTGTTCATGATAGAGTAATGCTAGAGATATTTAGAGGCTGTACAAGGGGCTGTAGATTTTGTCAAGCAGGTATCATATATAGGCCTGTGAGAGAGAGAAGTGTAGATAAATTAATTGAATATGCAAGAAAGCTTATAGAGGCAACTGGTCATGAGGAAATATCCCTTTCTTCCTTAAGTACTAGTGATTATTCTCAAATACTTCAGCTAGTAAATAGGCTAATAGAAGAGTACAAGGATAAAAAGATTGGTTTATCTCTACCTTCTTTAAGATTGGACTCTTTTCCTTTAGAAGTTATCGAAGAGATTCAGAAGGTAAGGAAAACAGGTTTAACTTTTGCACCTGAGGCAGGAACTCAAAGATTAAGAGATGTAATAAACAAAGGTATTGTAGAGGAAGACTTAATTAAGTCTACAAAAGAAGCTTTTAGTTCTGGTTGGTCAACTGTGAAACTGTACTTTATGATAGGATTACCTACTGAGACACTTGATGATGTTTTAGGAATTAAGGATTTGGCATATAAGGTTAAAGATATTTTCTTCAAAATACCTAAGGAGCAAAGAAAAGGTAATCTAAAAGTAACAGTAAGTACTTCTTGCTTTGTTCCCAAACCCTTTACACCATTCCAGTGGTATCCTCAAGATAGCATTGAAATGTTTTATGAGAAAATAGATTTACTTAAAAACAATATTAAAGACAATAAGATAACATATAATCATCATGACCCAAAGCTAAGCTACTTAGAAGCAATTTTAGCAAGGGGAGATAGACGTATATCAGACGTATTAATAAGAGCATGGGAAAAAGGCTGTAAGTTTGATGGCTGGGGAGATAAGTTTAATTTTGAAAAATGGATTGAAGCCTTTGAAGAAGCTGGTATTGACCCTGATTTTTATGCTTCCAGAAAAAGAAGCTATGAAGAGATATTACCTTGGGATTTTATAGATGTTGGAGTATCTAAAAAATATTTAATAAATGAAAATGAAAAGGCTCAAAAAGGTGAACTTACGAGAGATTGTAGAAAAGGATGTACTGGTTGCGGTATTAATAAAAGTTTTACAGGTGGTGTTTGCTAATGATTATAAGAGCCAAGTTTACAAAACTAGAAGAGTTAAAATATATTTCACATCTTGATTTAATGAGACTTTTTCAAAGAGCCTTCAGAAGGGCTAATATCCCAGTTAAGTATAGCGAAGGATTTAATCCTCATCCTCAATTTTCTTTAGCTACTGCATTGGCTTTAGGGGTATCCAGTGATGGTGAATATATGGATGTAGAGTTGGATGCACAAATTTGTCCTGAAGAATTTGCTCGAAGGATGAATGATGTTTTACCAAATGGGATAAAGATAATAAAGGCAGTGTCTTTAGATAATAAAAGTTCTATTGTTCCATTGATAAGATGGTCAGCTTATATAATTGGATTTAGAGTTAAGGAAACGATGACGTCAGAACAAATTAATAATGAAATTGATAATTTTTTAAGTAAAGATGAGCTTGTTTTAACAAAAGAAAAGAAAAAAGGAAAAAAAGTAACTATAAAACAGTACAATGTAAGAGATAGAATAAAAGAATTATTTCTTCTGTCAAATGAAGATGGTGAAATTATACTAAAGACAACATTAATGACAGGAAGTCAAGGAAACATAAAACCAGGAGAAGTTGTAGAGTTACTTGAAAAATATACTAAGATAGAATTAGAGGAATATAGCTTGAAGATACATAGACTTGAGCTATTTATCGAAGATGATGGAGGCATTTCTTTGCCTATATAATTATACTTAGCATTAAATTAGAGTTAATGGTATATAGGCTTTGGGTGCTCTTAGTGCTCAAATAAAGCTTTAGGAGAGATTTTATGAATCAAATAATAATTGATGTAGGGTTGCAAGAAAATAGAGTAGCTGTCTTAGAGAATGACGAGTTAGTAGAACTGTATATTGAGAAGGATGATAACAAAAGGATAGTTGGGAATATTTACAAAGGTAGAGTTGTAAATGTATTACCTGGTATGCAGGCAGCATTTGTTGATATTGGATTAGAAAAGAATGCTTTTCTTTATGTAAAAGACGCAATCCCTAAGGAAATGTTATCTAATAAGAAAATAAATCTTAAAGATATATCAATTAGAGATGTCATTAAATCAGGTCAAGAGATTATTGTTCAAGTAATTAAGGAGCCATTTGGTAGTAAGGGTGCAAGAGTGACTACTCATATAACAATACCAGGTAGACATATTGTTCTTATGCCTTATACTGATTATATCGGAGTATCAAGACGTATTAGTGATGAAGCTGAAAGGAATAGATTAAGAGATATCGTTGAAAGTATAAAACCTGCTAATATGGGATTAATATTAAGGACCGCAAGTGAGGGTTTGGAAATTGAAGATTTTAAAGATGATATCAAATTCCTTTTAAAAGTTTTACATAAAATTGATAGTGAAAGAAACCTAGGTTTCGCTCCTAGGGTCATGTATAAAGATCTTGATTTGATTCACAGAACCGTTAGAGACATGTTTACTAAGAACATTCAAAAATTGATAATAAATAGAAGAGATGAATACAAAAGTATTGTAGAATTAGTAGAGATGATATCACCACAGTTAAAGCCTAGAATTGAATATTTTGATTCTAGTCATGATATATTTGGATATTTTGGAATTGAACAGGCTATTAATAGAGCATTAGATAGAAAAGTATGGTTAAAAAGTGGGGGATATGTAGTAATAGATGAAACAGAAGCTTTAACTTCAATAGATGTAAATACTGGCAAATATGTAGGCAGTATTAATTTAGAAGATACTGTTCTGAGAACTAATATTGAAGCAGCAAAAGAAATAGCTAAACAATTAAGATTAAGGAATATAGGCGGTATAATCATTATTGATTTTATTGATATGAATAATGAGTATAATGAGCAAGAAGTGCTTAAAATCTTAGAAGATGAACTTAAGAAAGACAGAACAAAGTCTACTGTTCTTGGAATGACCCAATTAGGACTAGTTGAGATGACAAGGAAAAAAGTAAGAAGCAGGTTAACCACAAAAATGTTGATGGAATGTCCTTATTGCAATGGAACTGGGAAAGTCTACTCAGAAAGCTCGATCCTAAGTCTAATTGATAAAGAAATAAGAAGAATAAAGCTACATACTAGTGCAGAGGCTGTTATTATTGAAGTGAATACCCATACTGAGGAATATTTAAAAAGTAATAATCAATATTTTATCAAGAAAATTGAAGAGGAATATGGTATTACTCTTTTTATTAAAGCAAGTCAATCTATTCATAACAATGAAATAAAAGTGAAGAATATAGGGAAAATAGATTTTATTAAAGGTATTTTAGAGAGATGATTATACAAAAGTAGTTGTTGACTTTTTGTCCTTAGTCTGATAAAATTTTATTTTGTAAGTGGCCGCTCAGTGCAGGTTTTAAAACTTCGGTACCTAGCATTGGCGAGACTGGTTAGAGGAGGTGTAGTGTAATGTACGCAGTAATTGAGACTGGTGGAAAGCAATATAGAGTTCAAGAGGGAGATACAATCTTTATTGAGAAAGTTGCTGGAAACGAGGGAGAATCTTTAAACTTTGATAAAGTACTTTTAGTTTCTAATGGTGAGGAAGTAAAATTAGGTAAGCCTTATGTAGATGGTGTTTCTGTACAAGGTAACATCGTTGAACATGGTAAAGCTAGAAAAATTGTTGTTTTTAAGTTTAAGAGAAAGAAAGATTACAGAAAGAAACAAGGACATCGTCAGCCATACACAAAGGTTAAGATAGAAAAGATTAATGGATAGTGTTGCTATATGACGAAAATAACTATACTTAAAAATAGCAATGGTAGTATAGTAGAGTATGAAATAAAAGGCCATGCTGGTTATGGTGCATTTGGAGAAGATATACTATGTGCATCAATATCAATATTGAGTCAAACAGCCCTTATTTCACTAAGTGAAGTATGTGGCATAGAAGAGAATAATATTTTTTATTCAATAGATGATAAAAAAGGATACCTAAAAGTATCTTTGCCGGCCGAACTACCTAAAGTTCAAAGGGCAAAGGCCGACATAGTATTAAAGACTATGGAAGTAGGTTTAAGAGGATTGATTGATATCTATCCAGATTATATAACTCTCAAATATAGGGAGGTGTGATGAGATGATTAGAATAAATTTACAACTATTTGCTTCTAAAAAAGGAGTAGGTAGCTCTAAAAACGGTCGTGATAGTGAGTCTAAGAGACTTGGTGTTAAGAGAGCAGATGGACAATTTGTTCCAGCTGGCAATATATTAGTTAGACAAAGAGGAACAAAGATACATCCAGGTGAAAATGTAGGCAGAGGTGGAGATGATACACTTTTTGCTAAGGTTGATGGAGTTGTTAAATTCGAGAGAAAAGGCAAGGACAAAAAACAAGTAAGTGTATATCCAGTAGAAACATTAGCGTAAGTTTAATAATAAAAACCTACCAGTTATGGTAGGTTTTTTGTTTATTTTTTTTATCATTATGTTAAAATAGATGAAGAGGGGTTGTTGTAAAGGGAGGTGATATTATTTTTACAAAGAGCATTCAAATTAATCTTTTTTTTGCAATAATATTATTTTCTACATCACTTCTTGGCATAAGTTCATTTTTTTTGTTTTTCAAGCTTAAACATAAAGATTGTATTGCAAGAAGGGAAATCGAGTTAGATTTTATGAAAAAAGCTAAATATTTACTGAGAGAACAAAGGCATGATTATATGAATTTATTTCAGATTATATACGGATACTTACAGTTAAATAATAAGAACAAAGTCATGGAACATATTGAAAAAGCAATAACCGCCTCGGCTAATTCTAGCAAATGCTATTGCTTATCTGTGTTCCCTATGTCATTATTATTAGAGAGAAAAGTGAAGATTGGTGAGAGCAAAGGAATAAAAATTATTGTTGACGTTGACAGCTGTGTGGATAATGAGCTTAGAAATATTAGTAACGAGAAAATTATTCTAGAACGTATTTCCTACTTGTTTGACTTTTTTATCAGCTGTACATATAAAGAAAATGAAGAAGCAAAACTTTTTGTAGATATATATGAACATATTAATAAAATAGAATTTGTATTTAGCGGTGATATTGATGCGAGATTATTAGATTTAAAATGTGATAACATAAATTATATTACTAAAATTGATGATGGATATGAAATAATTTTTTGTTTTAATGAAGTAAAAGATTTATTGCTAGATGATACTTTGTGTTATGTATCAAATAGTTATTAATTTTGACTATACTTGGAATACTAATAGATAGTTGACACCTTAAGCATAATTGGTATAATAAAATTATTAAACAGTAAGGATGGATGTAATGTTTATAGATGTTGCAAAGATATTTGTAAAAGCAGGTAACGGTGGACATGGAGCTGTCGCTTTCAGAAGAGAAAAATATGAGCCTGCTGGTGGGCCAGCAGGTGGCGATGGTGGCGATGGTGGTAGCGTAATTCTACAAGTAGATAGGAATATTAGGACTCTTATGGATTTTAGATATAGTAAACACCATAAGGCTCAAAACGGTGAGGACGGAAAGCCTAAAATGCAATATGGGAAAAAGGGTCAAGATCTTGTTCTAAAGGTCCCTCAAGGAACCATAATTAGAGATGCAGAAACCAATGCAATCATTGCTGATTTAACTGAAGATGGCAGTACTTTTGTAATTGCAAAAGGTGGACGTGGTGGAAAAGGAAATATGAAATTTAAGACATCAACAAGACAAGCACCTAGATTTGCAGAAGGAGGGACAAGTGGAGAAGAACGTTGGATAAATTTAGAGCTTAAATTACTAGCTGATGTAGGATTAGTTGGATTTCCAAATGTAGGTAAATCAACCTTATTATCTATAGTTACAGATGCGAAACCAAAGATTGCCGACTATCATTTTACCACTCTTACTCCAAACCTTGGAGTTGTAGAGCTTGAAGGTGGGAGAAGTTTTGTTATGGCTGATATCCCCGGGCTTATAGAAGGGGCGCACACAGGAGTCGGTTTAGGACACGAGTTCCTTAGACATATTGAGAGAACTAGAGTTTTAGTTCACTTAGTGGATATATCGTCACGGGAAGGAAGAGATCCTGTTGAAGACTTTTATAAAATTAATGATGAACTTAAAAAATACAATACTAAGCTAGCAAGTAAACCTCAAATTGTTGTTGCAAATAAGATTGATATCTTAGGAGAAAGTAGTGACTTTGAAAGACTTGAAAAAGAGGTAAGTAAACTTGGCTATGAAATATATGCCATATCAGCAGCTACTGGTCAAGGGATAAAAGAGCTGGAGAATGCTATTTGGAGCAAACTTCAAGAGGTAGGAGAACCAGAACCAATTAAAGAAGTTATAGCTGAAAATAAATTATATGAATTGACAGATAAGAGTGATGAAATTATAATTAGAAAAGAAGACAACAAATATTTCATAGAAGGACATCAAATCGAAAAACTTCTCAATTCTACTAACTTTGATGATTTAGATTCAGTAAGATATTTCCAAAAAGTTATCAGAAGGAAAGGAGTTGTTGATAGGTTAAAGGCTTTAGGAATAAATAATGAAGATATTGTAAATATTTGTGGTTATGAATTTGAATTTTTTGATTAATGGAGGTTAAATCAGGAAAATGGACTGCATAAATTGTGGCAATTGTAAGGAAAATCAACCAACTTATTATTGCGTAGCTAAAGGAGATTTTGTAATCAATAGTAAATATGAGCCATCTGAGAAATTGAGAAGTGGCTGGAAAAAAGGAATGCAAAATTATGAAGTTCATAGAAGAAAAACAAAAAAAGAAGTAGAAGTATAAAGTTAAAGGAGTGTACCTTTTGATTAGTGGAAAACAAAGAAGTTACTTAAAGGGTTTAGCCAATGGAATAGAGCCAATTTTTCAAGTTGGCAAAAATGGAGTAACTGAAAGCTTTCTAAAACAAGTGGATGAAGCGCTTGAAGCTAGAGAGCTTGTGAAAATAAATGTGCTTAATAATAGCTTTTTAGAGGCAAAAAATGTAGCTGTGGAACTATCTGAAAAATTAAATGCGGAATTTGTTCAGAGTATAGGGAATAAATTTGTAATTTACCGTGAGTCAGAAGAAAGCAAAAAAATAGAATTACCTAGATTATAACATTATAACTTATGATGAAATAAATAAATATGGGGAAAATATAAAGAGATTGGGAACCCAATCTCTTTATGGCTTTTACACTATATTTATGGAGGAGAAGAAATATGAACAGCTGTTTAAATGAAGTAATAGTCTTTTATGATCATGGATTCAAGTGTATAAAATACGAACATAATTCTGATGGTAGTCTAGTTATTTATTTGAAAAACTTTGAAAATGAAAAAGCTCATACTTTATGTTGCAATGATAAGAAAGAGATTAAGGAAATAAAAGATTATATTGATTTAAATTGAAGGTTTAGTGTTTTTGTGTTTATATAAGCAAAAAATTAATATATAATTAAAGTTAATATATTATAACAATTTAAGATTGAGAGGATATTTTATGCGCAATCATATAAAAAAATATGGAATAATGGGAGGTACATTTGATCCTATTCATGTTGGACATCTAGTTATTGCAGAGGAAATAAGATGCAAGTTTAAATTGGACAAGGTTATTTTTATTCCTGCTGGTAATCCTCCTCATAAAGATTTTAGTAAAATTACTAGTGGTGATCATAGATATCAAATGACGTTGTTAGCAACGATTTCTAATCCCTTTTTTGATGTTTCTTCAATAGAATTGGATAAAAAAGGAGTTACGTATACAATTGATACTATAATAGAATTGAAGAAATGTTGTAAAGACAAAGCAGAATTTTACTTTATAACCGGAGCAGATTCTTTACTTGAGCTTTCAACCTGGAAAAATGTAGACCAATTACTTAACATGTGCAAATTTGTAGCTGCTACGAGACCTGGCTTTCAAATGTCAAAAATAGAAACAAAAGTTAAAGAACTTGAATCAAAGTATAACCAAGGTATATATACAATTTCTGTACCTGCATTACAAATATCGTCAACAGATATTAGAAACAGAATAAAAGAAGGAGATTCAGTAAAGTATTTACTCCCAGAATCTGTTGAGTCATATATAATAAAGCATAAGCTTTATCTAGAGAATGTTGCAAAGGGATGTTTATAATATGACAAAAAACAGTACTAAGATTGTAAATCAATCAGAAACAAAGCTAATTCATTATATTGGATATAAAAGATATCTTCATTCATTAAGAGTAATGGAAGAAGCTATTAAATTAGCAACAAAGTTTAATTGTGATGGAGAAAAGGCTGCTATAGCAGGCTTTCTTCATGACTGTGGCAAGCTTCAAGATGAACATGAATTATTGAAAAAATCCTATGATTTTGGTATAATTCAAAGAGATGTGCATATAGATAATTTTGCATTGCTCCATGGTGCTTTGGGCGCTGAAATAGCTAGACGAGAATTCCAAATTGAGGATATTGAAATTATTAATGCTATTAGGTATCACACAACAGGAAGACCTAATATGTCATTATTAGAAAAAATAATATATATATCAGACTATATCGAACCAGAAAGAAAATTCCCAGGCGTAGATGCGATTAGAACACTAGCCTATAAGGATTTAGATGAAGCATTACTTAAAGCTATGGACAAAACTATTAAATATATAATAGATAAAGGGCAGTATATTCATCCTGAAACATTAAATGCAAGAAACTATCTAATTAAAGAAAACAAATAGGCTTGGAGTGGTATGAAAATGAAAAAATTCTTTAGAACTTTTGTAACAGCATTTCTAATATTTGCTATTATTTCTGGAGGTATAGTTACATGGATTTTAAAAAATGAAGGCGATGAAAATTCTTTTGCTTCGAATATAAGTGAACTAATTAAAGGTGATGATAAAAAAGAAATTACTTTTCTTCTTTTGGGAGTTGACTCAAAAGATGTGACTAAAGCTAAAGGTCAGAGAACAGATACAATGATGTTATGTAGGTATGATGATACTACTGGTAAAATTTCAATATTGTCAATTCCTCGAGATACTAAAGCTGTAATAAGAGGAAGAAAAAACAAGGAAAAAATTAATCACGCTCATGCGTATGGGGGACCAGAATTATCTGTTAAAGCAGTTAGAGATTTATTGGGCATAGATATTGAGTATTATGTACGAGTTGACTATAAAATTGTGAAGGATGTAGTTGATTTAATTGGAGGAGTAGAAGTAGATGTTCCTATGGATATGAAATATAAAGATCCAACAGCAGATCCTCCTCTTAATATTGACATAAAAAAAGGAAAACAGATTTTAAAAGGAGAAAAATCATTAGAGTTTCTAAGGTATAGAAAAGGCTATAGCAATCAAGATTTAGGAAGAATAGAAGCTCAGCAACAATTTATGAATAGTGCAATTAAAAAGGCCTTAAATCCAATAAACATCATTAAACTACCTAAATTCATTGATACTTATATTGAAAATGTTGATACAAATATACCTTTAGAAGTTATAGCAAAATTTGCACTTAAAGCAAAAAATATTGATACTGAAAACATTGAAATGGCAACTTTACCAGGTCAACCAAAACTTATGAGTGGAGTATGGTATTTTATTCATAACGAAGGGAAAACTCAAGAAATGGTAGATAATATGTTTATTGAGCATAATTTGGTCATGAATGATGAAAAAAAGGAAGAATCTAACAATTAATATTAATCAGGAGGTAGGGTAGTGAATGAACAACTATCTATAATAATAAAATCTGCAGATGACAAAAAGGCCTTTGATATTAAGGTGCTAGAAATATCTAAACTTACTAGTATAGCAGATTTTTTTGTAATATTAAGTGGAAACTCACAAAGGCAAGTAATGGCAATTTCAGATGCTATTGAAGAAAAGATGTATCTTAATGGTCATGATTTAAGACATAAAGAAGGGTATAATTCAGGAAAGTGGATTTTGCTAGACTATGGAGATATCATTGTTCATGTGTTTCATAAAGAAGATAGAGAATTTTATAACCTTGAACGATTATGGGCAGATGCTGAAAATATTGATATTGAAATATATAACTAGAGAAGGAATGGATATATTATGGCTATTGAAATTGATACATTAGCTAAGAACCTTACTTCCTTTGCAGAAGGTTTAGGGGAATTGTTAGGACAGAATTGCGAAATAGCTTTATTTAATGTGGAAGATTCAAAGCATAAACTTGTTTATTTAGTAAATAGTCAGGTTACAGACAGAAAATATGATGAAGATATGAATCAACATGAATTAGAAGCACTAGATAGGGCTAAAGCACAAAGTGGCTATTCTATTTTTTCTTATACAGATAAAGATGGTAGAAGACTAAAAACTGCTATTTTTATTCTCAAAGATAAAGACTCTGAGAACACTAGTATTATGATAATTAGTTTTGACATAACTGACTTTTTATTAGCTAAAAAGACCCTTGAATTTCTATGCTTAATAGATGGGAAAGCGGAAAACGATATTAATGCTAATAATGACAATGACTATAAAAATGTTGGATTTTTAATGGAGAAAATCATATCGGATGTTCTGGAAAGTTACGGGAAACCTGTATCCTATCTTAGTAAAGAAGACAAAGTCAAAATTGTGAGCATGTTGAAGGATAAGGGCGTCTTTCTGATAAAAGGTTCAGTTGAATATATTGCTGATAAACTTTGTGTTTCTAGATATACAATATATAATTATCTTGAAGAGATACGTTTGGAATAATCATAATACTATATGTTAATGGTGAGATGATGAAGAAGGAAGAATAGAAAGTGTTATTATTTTCTATTATTCTTTCTTGAAATTATATTCTTTAAGGAGGTTACATAGATGGAAAAGAAAACAATATTTACTGAAAAAGCACCAAAGGCAATTGGTCCATATTCTCAGGCAATAACAGTAGGAAATATGCTTTTTACATCTGGTCAACTTGGAATTAATACTGAAACTGGAAGTATAGTAGATGGGACAATACAAGATGAGACTAGACAATCATTAAATAATCTTAAAGCCGTATTAGAAGCAGCAGGAGCTACACTTAATGATGTTGTTAAGACTACAGTTTTTATAAAAGATATGAATCAGTTTGGGTTAATAAATGAAGTATATGGAGAATTTTTCAGTGACCATAAACCAGCAAGATCATGCGTTGAAGTAGCGAGATTACCCAAGGATGGAAATGTAGAAATTGAAGCAATAGCAATATTATAAAAGGTGACATATGTCACCTTTTTTAATATGGAACATCATACTTGTGAATCCTAACACTTGAAAAGTATCTCCCGACACTGATTTTGTGTTCAATAATCTACTTAATATAAAGATAAGATTGTTTTCTTTTCCTTCTAATATTCCTTCTCTTTATTTCTATATATATTCTCCAGATTAAAAATAATATTATTAGCCAAATCCACCATTTTTTTAGAATGGATTCTTTACTGTTTAGATTAACAACATCAAAAACTGCTTTTTGATCTATTTCCATAGCAGATACTATATTACAAGTATCTATTACTTTATTATCTATTTTAAGTTCAATTTTCCCTATAACTTGTCCTTTGGAAATAGGAGCAGAAATTTTCTCTGGAATGATAATATTTCTTTTTACTTCATTTTCTCTACCCTTAGGTACAAGGCTATATAAGTCACTGCCTACTATTCCAGTAACAAATGGTTTGTCTCCATTTTCAACATCAATATTATCAATATATTCATTCTTAAATGCGATTTTAACATTTGAGAAGTTATCAAATCCATAGTTTAAGAGTTTATGTGTATCTATGTAAACATTAGTACCATTTGCTTTTAAAACTACACTTATTAAATTCTGACCATTTCTTTCAGCAGATGCCACTAGACACTGCTGAGCTGCCACTGTATATCCTGTTTTTATACCATTGACTCCCTCATATTTTATATTTACATTATTTCCATTTACATTAATCTTTTCGTTACTATATAAAAGTCTATTTGCAGATTTTAAGTATCTGGATTCTGTTTTTTTATTAGTAGGCTCAATTGTGTAGTTATAAGAAGATACTACTTTTCTAAAAAAGTCATTTTTCATTGCATATTTTGCAATCATAGCCAAATCATACGCAGTTGTAGTGTGATTGTCATCAGGAAGTCCATTTGCATTGACAAAGTTGGAATTTTTAGCCCCCATTTCTTTGGCTTTGTCATTCATTAGTTTTGCAAATTCTTCTGTAGAGCCCGAGATTTGTTTTGCTATTACTGCTGCAGCATCATTTGCGGACTCTATAAGAGTTGCATAGATTAAATCCTTCATAGTTATCACTTCATCAGGCTCTAGGGCTATGTGGCTTCCATTAATATCGTACGGTGTCTCTTTATCTACAATTACTTTTTTTTCAAGATTACCATTTTCAATGGCGATTATTCCAGTTAATATCTTAGTTGTACTGGCAGGGAACATTTTTTGGTGTATATTTTTCTCAAAAAGCACTGTTCCAGTATCTGCATCTATCAAAATAGCGGCTTCAGCAGATATATCTGGTTCATTTGCAAATACATATGTTCCAAAATTGAATGTTAAAAACAATAGTATAGAAAAAACAAAAATTTTTTTCAACATATCACCTCCGCTTATACTCACTTAATAGTATATCAAAATATGACTTTATTTTTAAGTGCAAGACATATTTTTTTTAAATTAAATAATTTTATACAAATTAAATGGAATGATATGAAGGATATACATGTATCTTATAGAATTATATGGTAAGAATATGTATATATTGGGGTGATTTTTATGAGTAACTTTACAAAAAGAGAACAAATAGTTATACTAATATTTGTTATTGTAGTAATAATATCTTTGGGGTATCAAATATATATGAAAAAAGATTTAGAACTTGCAAGGGAAGATACTAAGAGTGAAGACATGGAAATGATGAGTTCAAAAGTCGAAGATGATGGTAAAGAAAATTCTTTTCTAGAGGACAAAACAGATTCACTTGAGAAAATAATGGTACATATAGATGGTGAAGTTATGAATCCAGGAGTAGTTGAATTACATGAAGGTGCTAGGGTTATAGATGTGATCAATATAGTAGGTGGGTTAACTCAATATGCAGATGATAAGAGAATAAATCTAGCAAAAAAGGTATACGATGAGGAAAAGATATATATACCTAAGATAGGTGAAGATACTTCTGAATTAGATACTCTATTTATTAACCAGAACGATAATAAAAATAGTACTCAAGGAAAAATCAATATTAATACAGCGACTAAAGAGGAACTCCAAAAACTTTCTGGCATAGGTTCTGTTCTAGCTGAGAGAATAATAGAGCATAGACAAAGTAACAAATTTTCCAGCATTGATGACATAAAGAAAGTATCTGGAATAGGAGATAAAAAGTTTGAAGCAATTAAAGACTTTATAGAAGCTAAATAAGGGGTGAAAAGTATGACGGAAAAAGAAAAAAGACTTACTGAAATGACAAAAAGCTCAGGATGAGCAGCTAAAATAGGTCCTGATACCTTGGCACAGGTACTGTGTCAATTACCAAAAACATATGATGAAAATTTAATCGTAGGTATAGAAACCTCTGATGATGCAGCAGTTTATAGGATAAATGAAAATACTGCACTTATTCAAACAGTAGACTTTTTTACACCAGTTGTAGATGATCCATATACATTTGGACAAATTGCTGCAACAAATTCATTAAGTGATGTATATGCAATGGGTGGGGAGCCTAAGCTTGCAATGAATATTATATGTTTTCCAACATGTTTATCTCCAAATGTTATGGCTGAAATATTGAAGGGTGGATATGACAAAGTTGCAGAGGCAAATGCTATACTTATAGGTGGACACACAGTAGAAGATGACGAACCTAAATATGGACTTTGTGTAAGTGGTTTTATACACCCTAGCGAAGTAGTTACAAACTGTAATGCTAAAGTAGGAGATTTATTAATATTAACTAAACCTATAGGAATTGGAATATTAAATACTGCTATAAAAGCACAGTTAACAGATGAAAAAACATATGAGAAAGCAGTTAAAACTATGACAACATTGAATAAGTTTGCAAGAGATGCAATGATAAAGGTAGGAGCTAATAGTTGTACTGATATTACCGGATTTGGCCTACTTGGACATACACTAGAGATGGCAGAAGGAAGTGGGGTTACAATAAAGCTATACTCTGACAAGATTCCTGTTTTACCGCAGGCCATAGAATATGCAAAGATGGGCCTAGTACCTGCAGGAGCTTATTCAAATATGAGTTTCATAGGAGACAAGGTTAGTTTTAATGATAAAGTACCTCAAGAAACACAGGATATTTTATTTGATCCCCAAACTTCAGGAGGGCTATTAATATCTGTAGAGGCAAATAAAGCAAATGATCTGTTAAGATTACTAGAAAACAGCCCTACTGAGTATGGAATAATTGGAGAAGTAATTGAAAAACAGAATAAGCATATTTTAGTAGAGTGAGATATTTAAAACATAAGAATAGGAAGGGTTGTATATGAATAATAGTATAAATCTATATAGTAGATTGCCCAAAGTCGATCAGATTTTAACTGATATAAGAATTGAACAACTATTTGAAATATCTCCTAGAGAAATGGTAACTGAGTTTACAAGGGAGGTAATTGCAGAGATAAGAGAGTTAATATCTAACAAAGAATTAACCTTAGAAGAGTTAGATAATCATATTCATAAAATCCCTGAAATAATAGAGAAAAGAGTAGAATCTTCTATAAGACCAAAGCTAAGAAAAGTAATTAATGGAACAGGAGTTGTCATCCATACTAATTTAGGAAGATCTCTAATTAATAGAGAAATAATGGAACATGTAACTGAAATAGCTTCTAGCTATAATAATTTAGAGTTCGATCTTGATAATGGAGTTAGAGGATCAAGATATAGCCATCTAGAAAATATTATACAAAAAATTACAGGCGCTGAAGCAGCATTGGTAGTAAATAACAATGCTGCGGCAGTAGTTTTAGTGCTAAGTAGTTTAGCTAAAAATAAGGAAGTTATAACATCTAGAGGAGAACTTGTGGAGATTGGAGGATCCTTTAGGATTCCAGATGTGATGGAGCAAAGCGGTGCCACATTAGTCGATGTTGGAACTACAAATAAGACTCATTTAGAAGATTATGAAAATGCTGTAAGAGAAGATACTGCAGCTCTTTTAAAGGTGCATACTAGTAACTACAGGATACTTGGATTTACTTCAACTGTATCTTTGGAAGAACTTGTTAGCTTAGGGCAGAAACATGATATACCTGTTATAGAGGACTTAGGAAGTGGTGTATTGCTAGACTTAAGTAGGTATGGTCTTCAGCATGAACCTACAGTTCAAGAATCCATAAAAGCAGGGGTGGATGTTGTAACCTTTAGTGGTGACAAGCTACTAGGTGGACCTCAGGCTGGAATAATAATTGGTAAAAAGAAATATATAGATATGATGAAAAAGCATCCTTTAAATAGAGCATTGAGAATAGATAAATTTACTATTGCTGCTTTAGAATCAACATTAAGATTATATTTAGATGAAGAAATAGCTATAAATAAAATCCCTACTCTGAGAATGCTTACAATGACCCAAGAAGAGCTTACTAATAAAGCTGAAAAATTATTGTTTAAGATAAATCAACAGAACAAACTAGATAAATTGAAAATTGAAATTACAGATGAATTTTCTCAAGTAGGAGGAGGTTCTATGCCTCTTGAGCAAATACCTACTAAATGCATAATGATATATTCGAATGAAATAAGCATTTCTTCATTAGAAAAGGGTTTAAGGAGTTATACCATACCTATTGTTACACGTATTTTTAAGGAAAGATTATATGTTGATTTGAGAACTGTTGACGAATCAGAATTTGATACTGTAGTGGAAGGCATAAAGTTTGTTCTTGGAAGTTATTTAAGGGAGTGCTTTTAATGAAGAATGTTATAATAGGAACAGCTGGACATATTGATCATGGTAAAACTACTTTGATCAAGGCGATCACAGGGAGAGAAACTGATAGATTAAAGGAAGAAAAGGAAAGAGGCATATCTATCGAATTAGGTTTTACTTATTTTGATCTTCCTAGCGGAAGAAGAGCGGGAATAATTGATGTTCCTGGCCATGAAAAGTTTATAAGAAACATGTTAGCAGGAGTAATGGGGATAGATGTAGTTATTTTGGTAGTAGCTGCTGATGAAGGAATCATGCCACAAACAAAGGAACACCTAGATATTTTAAACTTATTGGGAATTGAAGAAGGACTTATTGCACTGACAAAGTCAGATTTAGTAGATGAGGAATGGTTGGAATTAGTAGAAGAAGATGTGAGGGATGGTGTAAAAGGAACATTCTTAGAAAATAGCCCAATAATTCCTGTTTCTTCAACTACCAAGTCAGGAATAAACAAAGTAATTGAAATAGTTGATCGACTTACTGAAGAGGTTAAGGAAAGAGATGTTACTGAAACTGCTAGATTACCTGTAGACAGGGTTTTTTCTATGTCTGGCTTTGGAACAATAGTTACAGGAACATTATCTGCAGGAAGATTCAATATTGGCGATGAGGTTCAAGTTTTCCCAGGAAATAGGATAGGAAGAATAAGATCAATTCAAGTTCATGGTACAGATAGTGATAGGGCGTATGGTGGACAGAGAGTTGCAATAAATATAGCAGGACTTAAGAAAAGTGAAATTGAAAGAGGTAATGTTATTGCCCCTATAGATTCATTGGAGTCTACAATGATGATAGATGTTAAACTTAAACTTTTAGAGGATTCGCAAAGAATTATTGATAATAGGACAAGGCTAAGACTTTATACTGGATCTAGTGAAGTATTATGTAGAGTAGTTTTTTTAGATAGAGAACAATTGACACCAGGTGAAAGCTGCTACGCACAACTTAGACTTGAAGAAGAAATAGTTGCAAAAAGGGGAGACAGATTTATAATAAGATTTTATTCACCAATGATGACAATTGGTGGAGGTGAAATATTAGAGCCAAATCCTCCAAAAAGAAAAAGATTTGATGAAGATACAATAAGAGAGTTAGAAATAAAGGAAAAGGGTAAAATAACAGACGTTGTTGAGGAGATTATAAAGGATAAAAGCAATTTATTCCCTACTATAAAAGATATTTCTATTTGGACTGTTATGACTGAGGAAAGGATAGGGAAGATTATTGAAGAGTTGAGAAAAGCCAATAAAGTTCTAACCTTTAGTTTGCTTAAGGATTTATATATAATCCATGTAGATTATGGAAAATATTTGTCAGATAAGATAGCGGATGAACTTAAAAGATTCCATCAGAATAACCCTCTAAAAGCAGGAATATCCAAGGAAGAGATAAGAAGTAAGTATTTAGGCTCAGCTAAACAAAAGTTGGGTGATAGTTTCATAAATAAGCTTGTAAATGATAAAACAATAAAGCAGATAAATGAAAGCCTTGCTTTGAGTAATTTTGAAGTCAAATTTAATCAAGTGCAAGAGGAGATAAAGCAAGAAATTGAAAAAGTTTTTATGAAAAATAAGTTTAATCCTTTAAAAAAAGAAGAGTTTTATGATATCTTGAAATATAATAAAAAAGATATTGATCAGGTTTATGATGCATTACTAGATATTGGCATACTAATAAGACTAAAAGAAGAGAATATTGTTCATAAATGTGCATTAGAAGAGTCAATTGAAATGGTAAAGGATTATATTATAAGTAATAGTTCTATTTCGGTGGCTCAGATTAGAGATTTATTGAGTACAAATAGAAAACTTGCAATAGCTCTTATGGAATATCTTGATGATAAAAAGATTACAAAACGTGTTGGTGATATAAGAATATTGTATTAAATCATTTAATTTCTATCAAAAAAGAGGATTAAATAAAGTTATATAGAACTTCTTTATTAATATGTTATTAGTTAACTATAATAGTGTTTGAGGTGATAATTTGGACACCAGAATTTTAATCGTGGATGATGAGGCTTTATTAGTAAAGGGACTTAAATATAGTCTTGAGCAGGATGGATATGAAATTGATGTAGCATATGACGGATTAGAAGCCTATGAGAAGTTTAAGAAAGGTAATTTTGATCTAATAATATTAGACCTGATGCTCCCTGGAATAGATGGGCTTGAAGTCTGCCAAAGGGTAAGAGAAAAATCACAGGTACCAATAATTATGCTAACAGCTAAAGGCGAAGATATTAATAAAATACTTGGACTAGAATACGGTGCAGATGATTATATGACCAAACCATTTAATATACTAGAGCTTAAAGCTAGAATTAAAGCAATATTGAGAAGAGTAAACAATAGGGAAACTCGAATTGGAGAGCAAATAATTCAACTGGACAATTTTACCATCAATACATTAGGGAGAAAAGTTACTGTAAGAGGTCAAGATATTAATTTAACAGCTAAAGAATTTGATTTATTATTATTATTGGCTTCAAATCCAGGAAAGGTATTTACAAGGGAAGAACTATTAGAGATTATTTGGGGATATGAATATTTTGGAGACTTGAGAACAGTTGATGTTCATATTAGAAGATTAAGAGAGAAGATTGAGAAAAATTCTAGTCAAGCAGAGTATATTTTGACAAAATGGGGAGTTGGTTATTATTTTAGGAATAAGGCCTAATAGTCAGAATAAATTCATTAGTATAAGGTGGAAACTTGTTTCCACCTATTTATTATTAGTGGTTATTTCTCTTATTATTATTAATGTTTTTATAAGTCGACTAATATTGAATATATATATTGAACAAAGGAAATCAAATATACTTATTACAGCAAATATTGTTGCAAATAATATTAAACACTTCATAACCTTAGATTCTATGAGCGAAGCTAAAATGTATGTAAATCCAATAGCAGAAAAGTATAGCAAGGATATTAATGGGAGAGTAATTGTAGTAGATAAAAGTGGAATAGTAAAAGGTGATTCTAATAAAGAATTTTTAGGAGAAACCTTTAGACATAAAGAGATTCAAAATGCTCTAAATGGACAAACTTCTACAAATACTTTCAAATTCAAAGAATATGGGCATGTTTTGTATGTTGCCGTTCCAGCAATTGTACAAAACAGGGTAGTGGGCGCTACTCTATTATCTATTTCCATAAATGATATATACAAAGATGTGAATCACATTAAGTTAAACTTGTTCTTCATTTCTATAGTATGCATACTGTTAATAGCCTTAATAAGTTTTATTTTTTCTGGATTTGCTATTATGCCTTTAGAGAGATTCACAAAGGTAATAAATAGTATGGCTAAAGGAGATTTTAAACAAAGGGTCGAAGTAAACACAAATGACGAATTTAAAAATATGGCATATGCTTTTAATGCTATGATAATGAAACTAGACCAAGTAGATAAACAAAGAAAAGAGTTTGTGGCAAATGTTTCCCATGAGTTACGTACACCTATAAGCTCAATAAAGCTTTTATCAGAATCACTTCTTCATCAAGATGAAGATGATATTAATATTTATAAAGAATTTATGATGGATATCGCTGCAGAATCAGATAGATTAAATAATATAATTGACGAATTACTATCACTTGTTGATTTAGATAAGGAAAAACTTCATTTAAACTACAAGATAACTTACATTAATTTCCTTTTGGAAAAGATAGTTAATAGGTTAAAGCCTTTAGCAGAGAAGAAAGATATTAAATTAAAGCTTTACTTAAATGAGAAGATTCAGATAAAAGTAGATTCTGATAAAATACAACAAGCCATTATAAATATTATAGAAAATGCAATTAAGTACACGCAAGAGGGTGGAGAAGTAAAAGTTAGTTTATATTCTCAGGGGAAATGGTGCATTATAGAAGTAAGGGATAATGGTATAGGGATACCCGAAAATGGTCTTACTCACATATTTGATAGGTTTTACAGAATAGATAAAGCAAGATCAAGAAAAACAGGAGGGACAGGATTAGGTCTATCCATTGCAAATCAAATAGTAGCACTACATCAAGGAAATATCGAAGTTGAGAGTAAAATAGGAAAAGGCAGTGTGTTTTATATTAAAATACCTAATGATATAAAATTATAATTATGAAATAGGTTATGATTCTATTCAAATCAAAGAATTTTAGCCATTTATCAATATTATGGAGGATTTTATTATGAGGTATAAGCCTAAAATAATATCAATCTTAATTCTGATTGTTTTTCTTTCAGGATGTCAGAGTTATACAACAATACATGAAGATGATATAAATTATCCATTTATTAATCCAATACCTAAAGGAACTCAAGCTCAAATTAATTTGTTCTTTCCACTAAAAAAAGTTGATGTCTTAGCAAAAGAAATTAGAACAGTAAATCTTGAAAATAGAAAACTAGAAACAGTAGTCATAGATGAACTTTTAAAGGGTACAGATAATGATGAGTTTAGAAATGTAATTCCTAATGGAGTAAAATTGCTGTCAATTAATATACAAGATTCAATTGCTTATGTGAATTTTAATAAAGCATTAATAAATGAAAAAGTAGAAGAAGTAGAGGAAGCTCTAATTATTTATTCTATAGTAAATAGCTTAACATCAATTGAAGATATTGATAAAGTACAAATACTTATTGAAGGAGAAAAAAGAGAAAAATTTTATATATATAAGCTAAATGAACCAATTGAATTTAGCCACTTAGTTTTAGACATGCCTTATAACAGCCCGATTATTAAGGTGAAGGAATATTATAATGCTCTTATGGAAAGAGATTATAGAAAAATGTTTGAAATGGAATCTACTCAGTATAAGAACGAAACAAGGTACAATATTTTTGAATTGTACTATGAAACCCAAAATAGGGGACTAGTTGACTATGAGATTACTAATTATGAAATAATTAAATATGATAATGAAACTATATTACGATATGAGATGAATCTATATTATTCTGATGGTAGTATTATTAAAAGTGACTGGATGGAGATAAATATGAAATATAATGAAAATCAATCTTTAATTATTAAAATTAAAAACAATAAGTAAATTAAAAGATTATATAATAATGAACACAGTCTAACTTACTATGAAAGAAACAGAAGAGAAAGGATTTTCCGATGAGAATAAATAAATATATTAGCGAAACAGGCATTTGCTCTAGAAGAGAGGCTGACAAAATCATTGAAGAAGGTAGAGTAACAATTAATGGAGTAACTGCTCATTTAGGCAGTTTAGTAGAATCTAGTGACAAAGTTTATATTGATGGGAAACCAATTGGCAAAAAGAGGAAACCGATATACATTGCTTTAAATAAACCTGTAGGAATTACATGTACAACAGAAAGACATGTTAAGGGTAACATTGTGGATTTTGTAAATCATCCTGAACGAATTTTTCCAATTGGTAGACTAGATAAGGATTCTCAAGGGCTTATTTTATTAACTAATGATGGAGATATAGTCAATAGAATTTTACGTGCAGAAAATAACCATGAGAAAGAATATATTGTAACAGTGAATAAACCTATAACACCTTATTTTGTCAATGGTATGTCGAAAGGAGTAAAAATTTTAGGAACAGTAACCAAACCATGTAAAATAAAATTAATAGATGATAGAACATTTTGCATTATTTTGACTCAAGGACTTAATAGGCAAATTAGGCGCATGTGTCAAGCTTTTGATTACCAAGTAATAAAACTAAAACGTATTAGAATAATGAATATTAAGCTTGGAAACTTGAAGATTGGGCAATGGCGGAATCTTTCTAGAAAAGAACTAGATGAACTATTGAAGGATTTATAGAAAAAATCACCCTTGAATTTTAAAAATATGTATGTTATAATCATCTGGTGTCAATAATTATAACATAATGGGAGTAGATGGGTGCTGGTGTGCCCTCTGGTCTTCAAAACCAGCGCGAGGGGTTAGGAGCCTCTTGGGTGGGTTCGATTCCCACATACTCCCGCCAGATAATATTCATAAATGCCACTTTGAAAAATTATATCAAAGTGGCATTATTTAATTAAATATATTTATCTGTTTCTATCAAGCCTATTTAGCGCCATATCAAATACCCTATCTGCATTTCCAGTAATCTTAGGTGTTTTTACATCGGGATTATCTAACATACCACCCATATCTTTAATTATTTTTTTCGCATCTTCAATATTTCCATTGCCAATTTCAACTACGATTTTACTATTAATGTCTGTGATTTCTTCCATATTTGCCATTCCACTTACCATAGGATTTGCTGCAGCTAAAGATGCCTTACTTCTATCTTCTACAATGGTTGAACCTGAGCCTAAAACTAAATCTGATAAACTAGACGAATGTTCTGTTCCTGCTAAGTTCATTTTAATATTTCTATTTTCATCATATTCATCCTTCAAATCAAGATATGAAGTTTTAAATCCAGCTTGCTGCAATTGTTTAATAGCTTCATTAGCTTTTTTAATACTAGGAAAATAACCTTCTATTTTCAATCTAATCACTCCCATTAATAATTCATCTTAAAATATGATACCTTAATACTAAATTATTTATTCATGAAAAGCCCTTTATTGTAATAATAGATACACAAATATTCTATCATCCCAATACAATAATTAGAGAGGTGATAAATGTGAGTAATTCTAAGAATTCCTCAAAAAATCCATTTTGCAACATTGAGCCTGTTCAGTTAACATTAATAGGTGCATTTTTAACTTTAGCAGGCGATTTTTTATCTTTTTTAGCAACATTTTCTGAGGCACAAAATGCATGCCAAAACAAAAACGATAATCAAAAGCAAAGTCAACTTGATGCTAACATAATTTATGCAGAAAACAAGATAAAAGAATTGGAATATGAAATTAGCAAATTAAAAAAAGAAATTAAGGATTTTAGTTAATGGAATTATATTGCAATTTAATAGCACCTTAATACTATTGACTATTAGCAACTGTCAATCCAGATTATTTTACAATATGATTATTATTGGTATATTTGTGTTTCTATTATAATACAAACACATTTTAATATATTAACAAAAGTAAACATGTCACTTCTTTTCTTTATTTTTTTTCTATTCACTGATATAATAATATAGGTTGGAATATACTGCCCTATTTTTTATTGTTCTATACTTTCTTCTGAAAGGAGCTTGATTTATGAAAGATAAGAAAAATATTATGGTTTGTGTTACCCAGCAAAAGACTTGTGAAAGACTTATTATGGGTGGCCATAATGAGATGGAAGAAGGAGACAATCTATTTGTTATACATGTTGTTAGTGAGAAAGATAACTTTTTATACAATTCAAATGATGGAGAAGCATTGGAATATTTATTTGGAGTATCCAAAAAAGTTGGGGCAGATTTAACAGTTATTAGGTCAAAGAATGTTACTAAGGCTATTTCTGATTTTGCAATGAAAAATGACATAACCCACATAATAATGGGTTCGTCACCTAGTGGTGAAGACCCAGAGAATAATAGTATAGCTTTAATACTTAAGAAAATGCTTCCAAAGGCAAAGTTTATTATAATATAGTATTCTATTTAAGAATTAATTGCACTCCTTTTGGGAAAAATATGTATATTACCGAGAGGAGTGTTTTTTTTGTCTAAAAGATTAAATTTATTAGTTTTTAGTGGCGATTATGATAAAGCATTAGCTGCACTGATTCTTGCAAATGGAGCAAGAGAATTGAATATGGAGGTTACAATATTCTGCGCTTTTTGGGGTCTATTAATGCTAAGAGAGGAAAATAAAAATGTATCGAAAAACAAGTCTTTTTTTGAGAGGATGTTTGGTATTTTTACGCCTAGGGGTGCTGAAAAATTAACATTATCAAGGATGAATATGGGTGGAGTAGGTAAAGGTATGTTGAAAAAGATGATGCAAGACAAAGAAAAGCCAATGTTAAAAGACTTTTTAGATGGTGCTAGGAAAAAAGGTGTTAAATTTTACGGGTGCAAATTATCTCAAGAAGTAATGGGCTTTAAAAAAGAAGAATTCATACCAGAATTAGAGATAATAGAGGTATATGAGTACCTTAAAGATGCATCAGAGTCAGATATTCAACTTTTCATATGAAAATTCTACAAATATTCCTTTCATCTTTACTTATTTGTCAAAAACATGTGACAAATTATGCTAAAAATGATAAAGTATACTCAAACAAGTCGAAAGGAAGATTTTATGCTAGATCCCTATTTGAATCATCTTGAAGTATTAGATTTATATTGTCAGAATGATTATCAAGAAATATATACTTGTAAGCATGAGGAAGAAAATGCATATTATCTTTTAAACATAATAGGAGATAAGGAAATATTTTATGGAACTGATTTAAAAGAGTTAAAAAAATATATTTTAGCAATAAAAGAAATAAAGGATACCGATGATGGTATAGTTATACTAACAAAGCATTATTTCTATAATACATTATCAGAACACCTAAGAAAAGAGAACATGACTTTAACTATGCAGATAAATAGCGTTACATATCTGATTGAGACTTTGTCAAAACTTAAGACAATCTCTTATGGGTTTATTGTCTCTTTGTTTAATTACAATAATTTAGTAATAGACGATAGTGGAAATATAAAGCTTACTGGTATATTAAAATTAAATTCTAAAGTAATAAATAGTAGCAGAGAGGATGCTTTATTAGTAATTGCAAATGCAATGCATATGATTTTTACAGGTGAAGAGATTAAAGATAATAGTATATCTAAAGGTATACCTCCTGATATAGAGAGAATAATAATTAATTGTATAAAGGGAGATTATTTTAGAGCCGAAGATTTAGTTACTGATTTTAAAACTTCAAATATATATGAACTAATTAATCCTGAAAAAGAAGATATTAAAAGAGTAGCTCGAATGAGGAAAGGTATGACAAGAAAAAGAATCACTTATAAATTGAAGACTAAAGGTTTATTGGCAATTCTATTATTAATTCCAGTTATTGTTTGGGGTTCATACTCCTTATTAAAAGTAAAAAACAAAAGTAATAATGTAGTATCAAATATTGAACAAATAAGTGTTTCAGATAATATTAAAGCAGATGGTTCTACATTAGATACATCAACTAAACTTGTAAATGAAGAAGCTCAAATCGAAGATATTATCAGTTATAAAGAAAACATGGACAAGTTTTTTAATGAGGACTTAATTATGTCATTAAATGAAAATAGTATAGCTAAGATTGATTATTCAAGATATCATAGAGGTGAGTATTCACTAAAGGCCTTCAATGATAAAAGTGAAAAATCTTCATTTTTAGTTGGTTATATAGACCTTCAAGATGATAATTTTGCTTTTGTGAAAGACAGAACAGTGAACTTATCACTATGGCTTAATTCAGATGTAAATACAGATTCCTCTGTTACTCTTAAACTTGGGTTTAATGATAAAATACTTACTCAAGTGACTAAAAAGGTAAATTTAGTTGCAGATAATTGGGTACTACATAATATTGAAATCACTACTAAAAGTGGTCAGTACATAAAGATTTACTTAAATACAGACCCAAATAATACAATTTGGATAGATACAATAGATATAGACATATTAAAATAGGATGACGTTAGTCATCCTATTTTGGTAATATATACATTATATCCATATATTTTTAAAAGGAAATATATAAAAAAAATAGAATAATAGAATATAGGTTTAAGATGGGGTGATATAGTGAAAATTAGATATATTTTAGGACGAGCTGGTTCTGGTAAAACCAATAGAATATTAGAAGAAATTGAGTATAGACTTAAAGAAAATAGCAAACATAGGCTTATTCTCTTAGTTCCAGAGCAATTTACTCTACAAGCAGAAGCTGATTTAATATTTAAAAAAGAGCTCGAAGGAATTATGAGAGTAGAGGTACTTAGTTTTCAAAGACTTGGCTATAAGGTACTCAACGAGGCAGGAGGAATAAAAAGAACTGCTATAAATGAGTTAGGAAAGATAATGGTGCTAAAAAAACTTTTCGAAGAAAATGCAAAAGACCTAACAGTATTCAACAAGGCATCTAAGAAGGATGGCTTTTTATCAAGCTTTTGTCAGCTTATATCTGAACTTAAAAAAGACGATATACCAGCAGAAGCTATTGAGGAAAAAGCAGATGCTATTACACAAGATGTTATGCTGAAACAGAAATTAAAAGATATATCGTTAATATATAGAAAATTTAGTGAATATATGGAAGGCAAGTATATAGATGATGAAGATAAAATGAATTTAGTTATAGAAAGACTTGATAAATCTATTTATTTTGATGATGCTGAGATATGGGTTGATGGTTTCAGTAGCTTTTCAGCACTAGAGTATAAAATACTAGAGAAACTTATGATTAAATGCAGGAAAATAAGTATATCTCTTACTCTTGATACAAATAATCCTAAAGACTATATTTTATTTAAACCAACAGCTAATACATATGAAAGACTTAGAAATATAGCGCAAAGCAACGGTGTGGAAGAAAGAAAAACTATATTAGACATTGATACAAAGTATAAGAATCAAGAAATTTGGCATCTTGAGAAACAACTCTTTTCATATCCCTATGTTAAATATGAGAAAAAGACAGAAAGAGTAAAAGTGTTTTATAGCTTAAATCAATATACAGAGGTTGAAAATGTTGCATCACAGATAGTATCACTTGTAAGAGATAATAGCTATAGGTGGCGAGACATTTCAGTAGTATGTAATATAATTGATGGCTATGCATCTACTATCAAAAGAGTTTTTGGTGAATATGGAATACCATATTTTATTGATGATAAAAGAAGTATAATGAATAACCCAATAGTTAAATTTATAATATCTGGTCTTGAAATAATTTCTAGAAATTTTAGATATGAGGATGTTTTTAAATTTATAAAAACAGGTTTTAGTGATTTAGAGAAAAGAGAATATGAAATGTTGGAAAACTATATCCTTAGGTTTGGTATTATTGGAGATGAATGGATTAATGATTTTATATATGGTGAAGAAGAACTAGAACTAAACAAAATTAATGAAATTAGAAGGAAGTTTATTCAACATATATCAGTATTTAAGAAAAAGATGAAGAATAAAAGTCGAATTGATGACCTAACAAAATACTTGTTTGAATTTTTGACAGATATGAATATTGAAGAAAAGCTTAACAGCTTAATAGATAGGCAGAAGCAAAGAGGATATCTAGAACTAGTCAATGAAAATACCCAAATTTGGAATATAGTAATGGAAGTGCTAGATCAACTAGTAGAGATACTTGGAGATAAAAAGGTAACAATAAATGAATATGTAAAAATACTTGAATCTGGCCTTTCGGAATATGAGATTGGAATAATACCCCCCACTATGGACCAGGTTTTAATAGGAAGCTTAGACAGGTCTAGAAGTCATGATATAAAAGCTTTATTTGTAGTAGGAGTAAACGATGGAATACTTCCATCTATTGTGGAAGATGGTGGTTTATTACTAGATGAAGAAAAAACAGAGCTAAAGAATATAGGGATAGATATTTCTTCTGATACTGAGACAAAAGCTTGTGAAGAAAATTTCTCTGTATATACGTCATTTACCAAGCCAAGTGAATATATATTTATTAGCTATGCACTAAGTGATAGTGAGGGGAAAACCATAAGACCTTCAATGATAATAGATAAGCTTAAAAAGATTTACGAAAATCTTACATTATATAGCGATATAATAAAAAATAATGAAACAGAGTTAAATTTAATAGCTACACCTATGTCATCTTTTAAATACTTAATAGAAAATTTAAGACTCAAACTAGATGGCAATGAAATAAACGATATGTGGTGGGACGTCTACAATTGGTATTACAATAAAGAAAAGTGGAAGGAAAAATTATATTTAGTTATAGAAGGTCTATATCATAATAATCAACAAGAAAAAATAGATGAAGTATATTCTAGACAAATTTATCAGCTACCTTTCAGGTCTAGTATTTCTAGGCTTGAGAGATATGTAAACTGTCCTTATTCACATTTTGTAAAATATGGACTAGCACCAGAGGAAAGGAAAGTTCATGAAATTAAGAGTCCTGACATTGGTCTTATTTTTCATAATTCCATAGAAGAATTTTCTAAGGAGCTTTCTTTAGAGAATTTAAGTTGGGACCAACTTGATAGGAATAAATCTGATGAAATTGTTGAAAAAGTATTAGACAAGATGATAGATGAGTTTCAGCAAGGACTATTTTTAAGTACACATAGGTATAAATACATGGTAAATAGGCTTAAAAGAATAAGTAAGAGAGCCTTATGGACAATTACTGAGCACATAAGAAAAGGAGACTTTGTGCCAATGCAGCACGAGGTTAGCTTTGGGGATGGACCAAATAGTAAGATACCTCCTATTATTATAAATCTTCCTAATGGTGAAGAAATAAGACTTGAAGGGAGAATTGACAGAGTAGATATTCTTGAAGGGGAAAATGGAAGCTTCGTAAAGATAATTGATTACAAATCAGGAAGCAAAACCTTCAGCCTATCAGAAGCATATTATGGTCTTCAAATACAGCTGCTAGTTTATGCAGATGCAATTATTTCTAATGGTGATAAGCTGATAAAAAATGATATTTATCCTGCTGGAGTTTTTTATTTTAAAATAGATGACCCGATGATCGAGTCTGACGAAGAAGATGTAGAAGTGATTGAAAAGGAAATCGCAAAAAAATTAAGACTTGATGGAATAATTATTAAAGACATAAATATTGTGAAGGCAATGGATAGAGATATAGAAGAAGCCAATAGTTCCTCTATAATCCCAGTAAGCATTAATAAGGATGGAAGCTTTTCTAAAAATTCTTCAGTTCTTGATAAAGAAGATTTAGATATATTGATTAAACATGTAAAAGGGCTGATATCTGAAATATCAGAAGAGATATTAAAAGGCAAGATAAGAATAGAACCTTGCAAGACTGATAAGTATGTATCATGTGCATACTGTGAATTTTCAACGATATGTCAATTTGAAACTAGCTTTGAAGATAACAAATACAGAAATATTAAAAAGCTAAAAGATGATGATGTAATATTAAAGTTAAGAGAAAAGCTTGGAGGTGAAGAATAATGCCAAAGTGGACAGATGCTCAAAATGAAGCGATTACTCAAAGAGGATGTAATTTGCTGGTTTCAGCAGCTGCAGGCTCAGGTAAGACCGCAGTTTTAGTTGAGAGAATAATTAGATTAGTGACTGAAGATATGATAGATATAGATAAATTACTAATAGTTACTTTTACTAATGCAGCTGCAGGTGAAATGAGAGAAAGAATACTTCTTGCACTAATGGAGGAAATAGAAAAAGGTGGAGAAAAAGAAGAAAAATTTAGAAGGCAAATAGCACTTTTAAACAAATCACATATAACCACAGTCCATTCTTTTTGTATAAACGTAGTAAGGAGGCATTTTCACCTTATAGACATTGATCCAGCATTTAAAATAGGCGATACGACTGAACTTCAAATTATGCTTCAAGATGTTTTAGAGGAGCTCTTAGAGTCAGAATATGAAATAGGAAACGAATACTTTATAAGATTAGTAGAAGGTTTTGGTGGCAATAAAAATGACATCAAGCTAGAGAATCTCATACTTAGAATATACTCATTTATTCAAAGCAAGCCTTATCCAGAAAAATGGCTTGAGGAAATGGTAGAAATGTTTAATATGACACAAGAGGAATTAGAGAAAAGTATTTGGATTGAAACTATTAAGGATAGTATAAAAATTGAGTTAAGTGGTGCTAAAGATATAGTAAATGAAGCAATTAAGGTTTGTCACAAGGAAAATGGACCAGAAAGCTATCTAGATGCACTAAGAAGTGATTTACAAAACATTGAAAATTTAGAGGAGGCTTTGAACAAACAAGAGATAGCTAGTTTCAATCAATGCTTAGAAAAAATTTCTCATGAAAGATTGAAGAGAGTCTCAAAAGATGTAGATGAAGAACTTAAAAAGGAAGTAACAAAGCTAAGAGATAGTTATAAGATTATTATTGATAAATCGTTAAAGAAAGATATTTTTAATAAGAATATAGAATTATATTTAGCGGAAATAAATAACTTATATCCTGTAATGAAATATTTGTATCACTTAGTGGTTGAGTTTTCACAAATATATGCAAGCAAAAAATTAGAAAAGGGAATAATTGACTTTAACGACTTAGAGCACTATGCTTTAAGAATTCTAGAGAATAAAGAGGTAAGAGAAGAGTATAGAAGTAAATTTGAGTATATTTTTGTTGATGAATATCAGGATAGTAATATTGTTCAAGAGACAATAATAAATAGAATGAAAAGGGATAATAACTTATTTTTTGTAGGAGATGTAAAACAAAGCATATATAGATTTAGATTAGCAGACCCTTCTCTTTTCATAGAGAAATATAACAGTTATACTAATGACGAATCTAAATTAAACAAGCGAATAGACTTGTCTAAGAACTTTAGAAGTAGAAAAGAAATTCTTGACGTAGTTAACTATTTATTTGAAAACATAATGTCAGAGAAGCTTGGTGAAGTGAAATATGATAAGGCAGCGTTTTTATATGAAGGAGCAATATATGAGAAACACAACGGCAATGATACTCCTATACAAATAGATATAATTGAAAAAAAGACAGACGGACTAGAAGATTTAGATGAAGACCTTGAAGAAATGGCTAGCATTGAAGTAGAAGCCAGAATAGTAGCTAATAGAATAAAAGAGCTAATAGAAAAGACAACTTACGATGTCAAAACTAAGGAATTTAGAAAAATTGAATATAAGGATATAGTTATTCTGCTAAGAACAATGAAGAACTGGGCATCAGTTTTTAATGAAGTATTGATTAATGAAAATATACCAGTATATACAGATGATAGTGCAGGTTATCTAGATGCGCTTGAAATCAAGATATTCTTAAATTTTCTTAGTATTATAGATAATAAAATGCAAGACATTCCATTATTAAGTGTCATGAGATCGCCTATTGGAGGATTTAATACTGAGGAGCTAATAAGCATAAGAGCTTCAAATAAGGGTAGCAGCTATTATAAAGCAATTGAAAGCTATATAAGTGAAAATAATGATGATTTAAGCAACAGGCTTTCTTATTTTTTAGATAGCTTAAATAAATGGGCAGAAGAGTCTAGATACTCAAAACTAGATGAATTCGTTTGGAAGCTTATGATAGATACTGGATACTATCATTATTTCGGTGCAATGCCTGGAGGAATGCAGAGACAGGCTAATCTTAGAATACTTGTAGACAGAGCTTATGAATTTGACAAGAGTTCCTCTAATGGATTATTTAATTTTATTAGATTTATTGAAAAGCTTAAAAATAGCAGTGGAGATATGGGTACTGCTAAAATATTAGGAGAGAATGAAAATGTAGTAAGAATTATGAGTGTTCATAAGAGCAAAGGTCTTGAATTCCCAGTTGTTATTTTTGCAGGCCTTGGAAAGCAATTTAACCTTATGGATACTAAGGACGACATATTAATACATAAGGATTTAGGACTTGGTCCTAAATATGTAGATGTATTAAAGAGAAGATATACAAGCACTCTCCCTCAGGCTGCTATTAAGAAAAAGGTAAAACTTGAGAGTTTGTCTGAAGAAATGAGAATACTTTACGTTGCTTTGACTAGGGCAAAGGATAGACTTCTTTTAATAGGTTCTGTAAAAGATGTTTCAAAAGAGGCAAAAAAATGGTGTAAAGAAACCAACCTCTATTACTTGTCTAATAGTAAATGTTATCTTGATTGGATATGTAATAGTTTAGCGAAACATTCAGATGGCAGCGTTATCAGAGAATTAGCTGGTGTAGATGATGAATACGAAAATGTTATCAGTGAAGATACAAGCTGGAGGATTCAACTATTAAACAGAAAAGACTTAAGTGTCAGTCAAGAACATAATACAATAAATAAAAAGGAATTTAGAAATAGATTAGAGAATTTTGATGATTATATTCCAACATGTGTTAAGGATGAGGTTGACAAAAGATTTGAGTGGAGCTATGAATATGATAATTCAATTAATATACCTTCTAAATTGTCTGTTTCTGATATAAAGAAGGCATCATTTAAATCAATAGAAACATTAAACTATAAGATACCATCAATAGTAAAGATGCCGAAATTTTTAGAGGGCAAAAAGCCTTTTACAAAAGCAGAAATAGGAACAATAATTCACTTTGTTATGCAGCATCTTAATGTAAATAGTTCCATAGATAAGGAATCTATAGAAAAAAAGGTAGATGAAATGGTTATTGAAGAATTGCTTACGGAGGAAGAAGCTAAAGTTGTAAATATAGATAAAATACTTAATTTTTATAAAAGTGAAATAGGGCGAAGATTATTGTCGTCAAACTGTATCAATAGAGAAACCCCCTTCGTTTTAAAGAAAAAGGCCTCAGAGATTATAAGCGGACTTAATAACTGTAACGAAAATGTATTGATACAAGGAATTATAGATTGCTATTTTGAGGAAGAGGATGTTTTAGTCCTAGTTGATTATAAGACTGATTATGTACTAGAAGAAAAGCTTAGTAACATAGTAGATAAATACAAGAGTCAGATGATGCTTTATAAAGAGGCTCTAGAAAGAATAACAAAAAGAAAGGTTAAGGAAACATATATATATTCATTTGAATTAGACAAAGAGGTGAAGGTAGAATGAGAATTCTTCATACTTCTGATTGGCATCTTGGAAAATACCTAGAAGATTTTAGCAGAATTGAAGAACAAGAAAAATTTATAGATGAATTAATAGATATTGCTAATGATGAAAAAATTGATTTGGTTTTGATAGCAGGAGACATTTATGATAATAGTAATCCACCCGCAAAGGCAGAGACACTTTTTTATAGAGGAATAAAAAGACTTTCAAATAACGGAGATAGAATAGTACTAATAATTGCAGGAAACCATGACAACCCTGATAGACTTGTTTCATCTAGACCTCTTGCTAGAGAGCATGGAGTTATACTTTTAGGTACACCGAAGAGTAAAGTAGAACCTGGTGAGATTGGACAGCATAAAATTGTAGACGCAGCGGAGGGTTATGTTGAACTAGAAATAGGTGGAGAAAGAACAATAATATTGACCCTGCCCTACCCTAGTGAACAAAGACTCAATGAGGTCTTCGAAGGTGTAGTAGATGAAGAAGGAATGCAGAAAACCTATTCTGAGAGAATTAGCCAAATATTTGCTGAACTATCTAATAAATATCGAGATGACACTATAAATTTATGCGTGAGCCACTTGTTTGTCATGGGTGGAGAGACAACAGACTCAGAAAGACCCATACAAATAGGAGGGGGTCTTACTGTAAATGCAGCATCATTGCCAGAAAAAGCTCAATATATTGCATTGGGTCATCTTCATAAAACGCAAAAGGTTAGGAATTCATCTTTAAATGCTTATTATTCAGGCTCACCTATACAATATAGTAAAAGTGAAGTTGGTCAAGAAAAAAGTATTTTTATTGTAGACTTAAAAGCTGGACAAGATCCAAAAGTAAAGAAAATAAATCTTGACATATCAAAGCCTGTAGAAGTCTGGAAAGTAAATGGTATTGAGGAGGCATATAATAAGTGCATAGACAATAGAGAAAGAGAAGTCTGGGTATACCTTGAAATAAAAACAGATAAATTAATTACTCAAGCAGAAATAAAACAGCTTAAAACAATAAAGCCAGATATACTTACTATAACTCCTATTATCGAAGCATTTGAGGAAGAAAAAGAAGAAATAGATGATTTTAGAGAAAAATCGATTCTAGAATTATTTAAAGGACATTATCTAAATGAGAGAAAAATGGAACCTAGTCAGGAGCTAATGGAAATGTTTGCAGATATAATAACGGAAGAGGGTGATGAAATTGAAGCCGAAGACGCTTAAAGTATCAGGACTCAATAGCTTTTTAGAAGAGCAATCTATTGAATTTGACAAGTTAACTGAAAGAGGCTTATTTGGAATATTTGGTCCTACTGGTAGCGGTAAATCATCTATTTTAGATGCAATAACTCTTTCGCTTTATGGACAGACAGCAAGAAAATCAGCTATGTACATAAATACGGAAACTGATAAGCTCTTTCTTTCCTTCCAATTTGAAGCGGGACATGGAGAGAGAAGAAGGAGATATAATGTAGAGAGAAGTATGAGAAGAACCAAGAATGGTGGGATTAATACATCCTTTGTGAAGTTAATTATTTATGACAAAGATGGTAATCAAGAAAGAATAATTGAAGGTAGGACATCTGTAGAAAATGAATTGCAGGATAATATTATAGGCCTTAATTTTAACGATTTTATAAGAACAGTGGTACTACCACAGGGGAAATTTAGTGAATTTCTAACTCTTACTGGAGCAGGAAGAAATGAAATGTTAGAAAGAATTTTAGGTCTTGAGGATTATGGAGAGAGATTAAATAGAAAAGCTAAGCAGAAAAGAGATAATATAAGCCAAGAATTAAACAGAATTCAAGGGGAACTTAGCAGGTATGATGGTGTATCTAAAGACGAAATAGAAGCATTAAATAAAGGGCTTACAGATTTCAAAGAGAATGAAAAACTATTAAAAATTCAAATAAAAGAGATTAATGATAAGCATGAAAAGTATAGTAAAATATGGAGCCTTCAAAAGGAATTGGCTAATTACTTAGGCATAAAAGAACAGTTAAAGGAAAAGCATGAAGAGTATGAAGTTAAGAAAAACAATTTGCGAAAGGGAAAGAATGCACTAAATGTTCTGCCTCATATGGAAAACATGCAAAAGGCATTAAAAGATATCGAAAAAAGTAGCGAGAGCTTAGGACAGTACAATATAGAAATTGATAAGCTTAATTCACTTATAGAGAAAAATAAAAAGCAATACAATATAGCATTATATAAAAAGGAAAAAGAATATCCTATTTTACTTGAAAGAAAATCTAAGGTAGAACAAGCCATTGAACTATTAATAAAAAAGGAATCATTGGATAATGAAATAAACGAACTGAAAACAAGGTATAGCAGCCTAGAAAATAGCATTAATATTGACACTAAGGAACTTGAAAAACTGTTATCTAGAGAAGAAAAGAATGATAGTGGAATAGAAGAAAAGGAAGACTTAATAAGTATTAAATCTATTTCATCAGAATATAGACAAAAATTAAATGATGCAAAGGATTTAGAGAAAAGATATTTACAGTTAAAAAGTGACAGAAAGAATTCTCTTGTTGAAAAGAACAATATACTAAAAAAAATAGATAAAAACAATAAAGACTTGGAGCAAATCATAGAAAGATTGAAGAGTGTAGATAGCTCAATAAAAGAGTTAAAGAATAAAAAAGCTAGCTTAGAATCAAAAAAACCAGAAGATATTAATGAAATATCTGATTATCAAAAAAGAGCCCTTGAGCTATCATCAAAAATTGAAAAGCATGAAGAGGCAAAAGAAAGAGCAGAAAAGCTAAAGAAAAATCAGCAAGAAATATTGAAAGAAAAAGAAGAATTTAATAAGAAAATTAGTGACTTAAGTTCTGAACTTAAGTCAAAGGTGGAAAAGTTAAATAGATTTAAAAAAGAGACAAAAGAATTAGAGTATAAAAATATGGCAGGTATCTTAAGAGAACAGTTAATAGATTCAGAGCCTTGCCCAGTTTGTGGCTCTATACATCACCCAGCTCCTATTGTGCCTATAGGCTCTGAGAAAATATTAGAGAATCAAACATTAATAATAAATTTTGAAAATGAAGTCAATATAATAGAAAAAGACTTGATAAGACTAGAGGAAGAGGTAAAAAGTAAAGTTAATGAATATAATAAGAATCAAGAAGAGCTTCATGAATTAGAGAGGTTCCTTTTACAAATAAATATAACAAGCATAAAAGAGGAAAAGAAAGATTTAGAAATAAAATTTAATTCTGCACAAGAATACAGGAACAATTGGAATAAGGAATGCAAAATTCTAGACGATAAAATTTCGGAAATAGATGAAGAAAAAAGAGCATTAGATAACAATAATATCATGTATAAAACTAATTTGGATAAAGATAAAGAGGCTTTCGACAATATTAATAACAAACTACTAATGACAGAAGAAGAAATCAGTACTGTATATAAAGAATATGATGCTCATATTAAAGCATTGAACATTACAAATGCTGCCAATAGATTAAAAGAAATAAATAAACTAGATGAAGAAGTAGAAAATATTTCAGAAGAACTGAAGCAGCAAAAAGAACAAAATAAGAAGATAAAAATAGATATACAAAAAATATCTGAGAAAATAAATAAAAATAATGAAGATATAAAACTTATTTCACAATCTATAATGGATAAAAGAAATATAGTTAATGAATTTAATACTAATATTGAACAAATTGTAGGAAAAGAAGAACCTCTAAATCTTAAAAAGCAAATTGAAAAAAACATTGTGGAAATAATTAATGGTGAAAAAGAACTGAAAACTATTTTGGATAACCAAAATATAAATTTAAATAAACTTAATGAAGAAAAAGCAGGGCTCGAAAAAGCAATAGAAGCTCTTAAAGAATCATCAATTAGTTTGAAAGAAAATTTAAATAAGGCATTAGCTGTAAATGACTTTGGCTCTATTAAAGAAGTAATCAATAGCAGACTTGAAAAGAGCGTTATAGATAGCTTAGAAAAAGAAATCGAGTTATATACTAATAAAGTTAAGGATACAGACAATAACATCACTAGAATAAACAATGAATTAGCTGGACAATCAATTACAGAAGAAGAATGGACAGCTATAATTGAAAGCAAAGAAAATGTATATAAGGAGCATAGTAAGATAATTGAAGAAATAGGGAAGATAAAGAACAAAATTGATGAAATGGCTAGAAACTTGATTGAGGTTGATAAACTAAAAAGAGAGATAAAAGTCCAACAGAAAAAGGCTGACATACTTTCTGAGATATTAGATTTGACTAAAGGGAAAAGATTTGTCGAATATGTGTCAAGGAGTCATTTGACTTATATAGCAAGGGTAGCATCACAAAGACTTAAAGAAATAACTAGAGAAAGATATGAGCTAGAATATGATTCAAATAATAATTTTTCAATAATTGATAATTATAATGGAGGAGCAAGAAGAGAATGTAATTCTTTATCAGGAGGAGAAACTTTCCTTACATCACTTTCTCTTGCATTAGCACTATCTTCGAAAATTCAACTAAAAGGGAATACATCCTTAGAATTCTTTTTCCTTGATGAAGGCTTTGGTACTCTTGATAACAATCTTTTAGATGTGGTAATGACATCTCTTGAAAGATTATATAATGAAAGCCTTAGCGTAGGTATAATTAGTCATGTAGAGGAACTTAAAAATAGAGTACCTGTAAAACTTCTAGTTAGCCCAGCAGTAGCAGGAATACATGGAACAAAGGTTAAAATAGAATATAGCTAAAGCTTAGAATTATATTGTATAGAGGGATTGAAGCTTTTAATCTCAAATAAAACATAAGATTAGGACTGATAAAATGGTTTATGTATATATGGTAAGATGCAGAAATGGCGCACTGTATACTGGATGGACTACAAATTTAGAAAGAAGAATTAAGGAACACAATAATGGGACAGGCTCTAAATATACAAGAGCAAATAAACCAGTAGAACTTGTCTATTTTGAAGAAATAAAAGACAAATATGAGGCCACTAAAAGAGAATATGCAATAAAACAATTAACTAAAGAAGAAAAGGAGTTACTAGTAAGTAAGCAACTCCAAAAATAAGACATTAATAAGCCTCTATTAAGGACAAGCCTTAATAGGGGCCTCAAAACACATTTTATTTCATAAGCTTGCATATGTTGTTTGTAAATTCTACAGGATCATTTATTGGCAATCCTTCAATAAGTAATGCTTGATTATATAGAACATTAGTATATAGTTTTAGCTTTTCTTTATCAT
Source organism: Proteiniborus sp. (assembly GCF_040308045.1). Lineage (NCBI taxonomy): Bacteria > Bacillati > Bacillota > Clostridia > Eubacteriales > Proteiniborus > Proteiniborus sp. The sequence continues at coordinate 27,837 of NZ_JAWRHZ010000057.1, read as the reverse complement.
TCTGAAAAGCTTCTTTTATTGCATTGAACATTTCATGGTTTGTGTTTATCTCTAAAATCTTTTCAGCTTTTATTTCTTGACTATTTGGAATTGCACTTAGTACTTTTTCCATTTCTATAGTTAAATCTCCATCAGATGCAAGGCATACTGGATGATTTTTAAGTCTTTTTGATGGCTTTACATCCTTTACTTTGCCAGATAAAGCTTCTTTCATAAATTCAAATATATCTTTGTTTTCTTGTGTATCAGAGGTCTTATTATCTTCTTTATCCATATCTTCTATGCCTAAATCTCCACTAGATACAGATTTAAATTCCTTATCCTTATAATTCATTAACATACGAATGGCGAATTCATCTATATCATCTGTAAAATATAAGATTTCATATCCTTGTTCAGATAAAAGATCTATCTGGGGCATTTTATCAATTCTTTCAACAGATTCTCCAGAGGCATAGTATATATACTTCTGTTCTTCCTTCATTCTACCTACATACTCATCCAATGTAACCATTTTCTTCTCTGTAGAAGAGTAGAACATTAGCAAATCTTGAAGTATTTCTTTATTTTGCCCAAAATCACTATAGACTCCATATTTTAGTTGCCTACCAAAGTTTTCATAAAAAACTTCATATTTTTCTCTTTCGTTTCTTAGTAACAATTGTAATTCGCTTTTTATTTTTTCCTTTATTCTTTTAGCGATGATTTTTAATTGTCTATCATGTTGAAGCATTTCTCTTGAAATATTTAGAGATAAATCTTCTGAATCAACCATACCTTTTACAAAGCTAAAATAGTCTGGAACCAAATCTGGGCATTTATTCATTATTAGGACACCATTAGAATATAATTCTAATCCTTTTTCATATTCTGTAGTGTAAAAATCATAAGGTGTTTTTTCAGGAACAAATAATATTGAGTTGTATCTTACTGCTCCGTCAGCACTAATATGTATGTGCTTTAGAGGCTTGTCAAAACCATACCTCTTTTCAGAATAAAAGCTTTCATAGTCTTCATCACTAAGCTCATTCTTATTCTTTCTCCATATTGGAACCATACTATTTACAACTTTTTCTTCCACTATTTCTTCATATTCATTTTCAGTGCCTTCCTTAAGTTTTCTTGTACTAATATCCATTTTAATTGGATATCTTATGAAATCTGAGTACTTCTTTATTATAGATTTAATTCTATACTCTTCTAAGAATTCATCGTAGTTTTCATCATCAGTATTTTCTTTTATTTTTAGTATAATTTCTGTTCCAACACTTTGTTTTTCATATGGTTCTATAGTATATCCATCAGCACCAGTTGATTCCCATTTATAGCCTTGATCACTACCAAATGCCTTACTTAAAACTGTAACTGAGTCTGCCACCATAAATGCAGAGTAGAAGCCCACTCCAAACTGACCTATAATATCATATCCGTCTTTTAGTTCATTTTCATTTTTAAATGCAAAAGAACCACTCTTTGCTATTGTTCCTAGATTTTCTTCTAGTTCTTCCTTTGTCATACCAATTCCTGTATCAAATACTGCTAATGTTCTATCGTCCTTGTCAGCTACTATTTTGATGTAATAATCATTTTTATTGAATGTAATGTTTTCATCTGATAAAGCTTTATAATACATTTTATCAATAGCATCACTAGCATTGGAGATAAGCTCTCTTAAAAATATTTCTTTATGAGTATAGATAGAGTTAATCATCAGGTCTAATAATCTTTTAGATTCTGCTTTAAATTCTTTTTTTACCATAAAACCTTCTCCCTTCGTAAATAATTCATCACATTAATTAGCACTCTCTTCATTAGAGTGCTAATTATAATTTACCAAATTCATATAATTTGTCAATGGGTTATACATAAAATTAAGGATACTTATGTTTTATTTCTTGATTTAATGAAATTTATACTCGTTTTCTGTTTCGCCCATGGATAATTCTTATATATATAAAAGATTTAATAAAAAGTTACTAGTTGTAGTAACTAAGTATATATTAGTCTAATAGAATATAAAATAAGGGTAAGAGACTAGTATATAAAAACTGGAGGGAGATTCATAAAATGATAGGTAAGGAAAGAAGGATGTTCCCAGGTGGCAATACATCTAAGGGTTTTTTCTCGTATTATGACTATATAATAAATAGAAAAGATGCAAATAAAATAATTATTTTAAAAGGTGGACCTGGAACAGGAAAATCTTCAATGATGCGAAATATTGGGATTTATATGCAAGAAAAGGGATATGATGTTGAGTATCATCATTGTTCCTCTGATAGAGAATCTATTGATAGTGTTATGATACCAAAATTAAAAATAGCTGTAGTTGATGGTACCGCACCTCATGTTATAGATCCAAAATATCCTGGTGCTATAGATATGATAATAAACCTAGGAGAATACTGGGATTCTAAAGGTTTAGAAAAAAATAGAGAGGAAATCATAAAGGTAATAGATAGAAACAGTAAGTTTTATAAAAGCGCATATAAATATTTAGAAGCAGCAAGACTTATTCAAGAGGATACAATTTGGAAAATGGAAGAAGTAATGGATTTTGGAAAGCTTAATGTATTAACAGATAATTTAATAAAGGAAGTGCTTAATGGCTTACCATTGGTGGAGAAAGTAGGGAAAGAAAGGCATTTATTTGGTAGTGCATATACACCAACTGGATGGGCAGAGCATACTGACACACTACTTAGGGATATAGATAAGACCTATTATATAAAAGGAGAAATAGGTACAGGGAAAACAACATTGATGAAAAAAGTATACCAAGAAGCTACTCAGAGAGGCGTTGATGTAGAAGTTTTCCATACACCATTGATACCAGAAAAGATAGAAACTATTATAATCAAGGATTTAAATATAGCTTTATCTATAATGGATGCAGCTAAAGATAACAACATTAAGGTAATAGACTTAAACGAATATATTAATAAAAAAATATACAATAACTATAAAGAAAGCATAGAAGACAACAAAAAAGTGTACGAGAATTTAATATCCATAGCCATAAAAAAGCTAGCAGGCGCAAAGAAAAATCACGACCTAATGGAAGCGCAGTATATTCCAAATATGAATTATGATGAAACTGAGAAAGTGAAAAATAGAATTATAGACATAATATTAAAATATGAAATTGACGCTACGGACAATATTTAATTAATATTGTTTACAAATATACTATAATTTGTTATTATATAAAGTATGAATAATAGAAGGAGTGATGCGTTATGAAAAATATTAAATGTAATTTTTACTTAAACAAATCTAATAATTTCATACTGCCACTTCTAGAGATATGTCAATCAATTTATAACTAGTCGTTTATAAATTTTAGTTATATAGCGTTTTTGTGCCTATACAACCCTAGGAGTGGTTCATCTAAAAAAACTACAACTAGGGTATTTCTATGCCCTAAATTAATGGGAGGATTAAGAATTGACAAACAAATATAATTTACTTGATTTAGGCTGGAACGAATGCTTTGAAAAAGGAATTGAGCAGTATGGTGATTCCTATAGCATTGGAAGAGTAGCAGTAGAATACAGAAGTTTATATAAAGTATACACTGAAGATGGTGAGATATTCGCTTCAGTCTCAGGGAAGATGATTAATTCTGCAACTGGAAGAGATGATTACCCTGCTGTTGGCGACTGGGTAATATTAGATAAAAATTCTAATCAAAATGATAGAACTATTATTCGTGGAATACTAGAAAGAAAAAGTAAGTTTTCAAGAAAGGTTGCAGGAAACTCATTTGATGAGCAGATTATAGCTGCTAATATAGATATAGCTTTTATATGTATGTCACTAAACAATAATTTTAACTTAAGAAGACTGGAAAGATATATTACTATGGCATGGGATAGTGGAGCTAGACCAGTTGTACTACTCACAAAGGCAGATTTATGTAAGGACGTAGATGAAAAGCTTGATCAAACATCTGGTATTCTGTTTGGTATTGATGTTCATTGCATTAGCTGTGTTAGTAAATCAGGAATTTCAGAAGTTGAAAATTATTTAGAAAAGGGAATTACAGTTGCTTTTATTGGCTCTTCTGGAGTGGGTAAATCCACTATTATAAACGAGCTACTAGGAGAAAGTAGACAGATAACCCAGGAGGTAAGTAACATAGGGGAAAAAGGAAGACATACTACTACTAATAGAGAGCTTGTAATACTTCCAGAAGGGGGAGTGGTTATAGACACTCCTGGAATGAGAGAATTGCATATATTAGATGTCAGTGATAGTATAGATACTGCATTTAAGGATATAGAAGGACTCTCCTTAAAGTGCAAGTTTTCAGATTGTACTCATTCATCAGAACCAAATTGTGCGGTAAAAGAAGCCATTAGCAATGGTACACTAAGTAAAAAAAGATATGAGAGCTATGTAAAGCTTAAGAAAGAAGCTGAGTACACAGAAAGAAAGTTGAATAGAAAAGCAGAAATTCAATATAAAAAATTAGCTAAAAAGTTTACTAAGTCTCTAAGGTAGGTTAAATACCAAATTAACAATGAAGGCTATTTCTTATTAACAGAGAAGTAGCTTTCTTTACTTTTGTGCTTTGATTTGATAATATCAATATCTAAGTAGAGATATTCATAGTTAATAGGAAAGGATGAAGAAAAATGTTTCATCTAAAGGAAGTAAGCTATTCAAATAAAAGTCAAGAGTTTATTAATGTTTACCCATTTAATACTACATTAATGAAATCTTTTGATCATATTGCTTTTGATTCTCCAGTAACTATATTAGTAGGAGAAAATGGTACTGGCAAATCTACTTTGTTAGAGGCAATTGCATGTGCTATAGGCTCTATCACTATAGGGGATACAGATATCAATATGGATATAGAATTTGAAAATGCAAGAAACCTTTCAAAATACCTTAAGCTATCGTGGACTTTAAAAACAAATAAAGGATTTTTTTTAAGGTCTGAGGACTTTATTAACTATATGAGAAAATTACATTATATTAAAACTGAGATGGAACAAGAGATGCGAGAATCTGATAATAGGTTTCAAGACAGATCCCAGCATGTACGAAATCTTGCTCGAATGCCCTATGCACGTTCACTTTATGAAATGAAAAATATGTATAATGGGGATTTAGTGGCTAAATCACATGGAGAAAGCTTTTTAGAATTTTTTAGCGCAAGATTTACTCATAATGGACTTTTTATATTAGACGAGCCAGAAACACCCTTATCACCTATGAATCAGTTTGCTTTTATGGCAATGCTTAAGGAAATGATAAATCAAAATTCTCAATTTATTATAGCCACTCATTCTCCAATTATAATGGCTTATCCTGGCGCAACTATATACGACCTGAATAATTTACCTATTAAGAAAATAAACTACACCGATATAGAATCTGTCAAATTCTTCAAATCATTTTTAAATAGTCCAGAAGGATTTTTAAGATACCTTTAGACATAGTATAACTTTTTCAAAAAGATTGCATAAAATTATTAAAACAGTTAAAATAGTATATCATAATATAAAGGTTAATATAAATAGAAAAAATCTTATAATTGTGTTATATTATAAGTTAACAATAAAGCAGAGAAAAGGAAGGTTGTGTTACAATGAACGACAAACCAGTATCATCAAACTTTATCAGAAATATTGTAATCAGCGACTTAGAATCAGGCAAGCATAAAGAAATAATTACAAGGTTTCCTCCAGAGCCTAATGGCTATTTACATATAGGCCATGCTAAGTCTATAACATTAAACTTTGAACTAGCTGATGAGTTTAATGGCAGGACTAATCTTAGATTCGACGACACTAATCCTACCAAGGAAGAAGTAGAATTTGTTGAATCTATAAAGGAAGATGTGAAGTGGCTTGGCTTCCAGTGGGAGGAGCTTCGTTTTGCATCGGATTATTTTGATGAAATGTACGAAAGAGCAGTATTATTAGTCAAAAAAGGTAAGGCCTATGTATGTGATTTATCTGCAGATGAAATTAGGGAATACAGAGGAACACTTACAGAGCCTGGAAAGGAAAGCCCATATAGAAATAGGACTACAGAAGAAAACCTAGAACTTTTTGAACGTATGAGAAAAGGTGAATTTAAAGATGGAGAAAAAGTATTAAGGGCTAAGATAGACATGGCTTCTCCTAACATTAACATGAGAGATCCTGTTATCTATAGAATATCTCATTCAACTCATCATAATACAGGTGATAAATGGTGTATATATCCTATGTATTCTTTTGCACATCCTCTAGAGGATGCTATAGAAGGAATAACACATTCTATATGCACATTAGAGTTTGAAGACCAAAGACCTTTATATGATTGGTTTGTAAGAGAATGTGAGATGGAAAACCAACCACAACAAATAGAGTTTGCAAGATTGAATCTTACAAATACAGTAATGAGCAAGAGAAAACTAAAACTGCTAGTTGATGAAAGTATAGTTGATGGCTGGGATGATCCAAGAATGCCTACAATATCAGGATTAAGAAGAAAAGGATATACTCCAGAGGCTATCAGAAACTTTTGTAGAGAAATAGGTGTTTCTAAGAGTAATAGTATAGTAGACGAGCAAATGTTAGAGCATTTCGTTAGGGAAGACTTGAAGCTTAAAGTTTCTAGAGTAATGGCTGTAATAAAACCACTTAAAGTTGTTATAACAAACTATCCAGAAGGTCAAATTGAGTGGCTTGATGCAGAAAATAATGCTGAAAATCCTGAACTAGGCGAAAGAAAGATACCTTTCTCAAGAGAAATATATATTGAGCAAGACGACTTTATGGAAAATCCACCTAAAAAATATTTCAGGCTTTTCCCAGGCAATGAAGTTAGATTAAAAAACGCTTATTTCATTAAATGCAATGAAGTAATTAAAGATGCAGAGGGGAATGTAGTTGAGCTGAGATGCACATATGATCCTGAAACAAAGAGTGGAACTGGATTCACTGGAAGAAAGGTAAAGGGTACAATTCACTGGGTAGAAGCAAGAAATGCAGTTCCTGCAGAAATAAGGTTATACGAGCCACTAATACTCGATGATGAGCAGGAAGAAGGAGAAACATTTTTAGATAATATAAACCCAAATTCATTAGAAATCCTACAAGGGTTTGTAGAACCAAGTATGAAAGAAGCTAAACCTCAAGATAAATTCCAGCTTTTCAGACATGGATACTTTAATGTAGACACAAAGTATACTACAGGAGAAAAACTAGTTTTCAACAGAATAGTATCATTAAAGAGTTCCTTTAAGATATAAGATAATCAACATTTGAAAATTGAAGTGGTCAATAGTTGCTATTGACCACTTTAATTTATGAGTTAATGATTTTTTCAAACTACAAGCAGTCCAATTGTATTCTAGTGTATTAAAGTAGGATTACATAGTACTTCTTATTACTTTATGCATCTTTTATATTCACTTATTTTGGAAAAGGCACAGTATTTAAAGAATTAAATAGAGATGTAACATAAAATTTTTGTGGTATAATATACACAATAGTTTTCGTAAATTCATAAGGACATTAGGAGGAGAGTAAATGCCAGTACTTATTTGTGGCGGGGCAGGATACATAGGTTCCCATTGTGTATATGAATTAATTGAAAAAGGAGAGAAGGTTGTAGTTATAGACAATCTTCAAACAGGGCATATTAATGCGGTACATAAAAGTGCTATCTTTTACCAAGGTGATATTAGAGATATTGATTTTCTAAATACAGTGTTTTCAAAGCATAATATTGAGGCAGTAATTCACTTTGCCGCAAATTCTTTAGTTGGAGAGAGTATGACTGAACCACTAAAATACTTTGATAATAATGTTTATGGAATGGAAGTTTTATTAAAAGCAATGGTTTTAAATAATGTAAGAAAGATAGTATTTTCTTCTTCTGCTGCAGTTTATGGAGAACCTAAGTCTATTCCTATTAAAGAGTTTGATTTAGCGGAACCTACAAATCCTTACGGCGAGACTAAATTAGCTATGGAAAAGATAATGAAATGGGTAGATACGGCACATGGTATAAAGTACGTTTCACTAAGGTATTTTAATGTGGCTGGCGCACATCCAAATGGACTTATTGGAGAAGACCATAATCCTGAAACACATCTGATACCTTTAGTTTTACAGGTACCTTTAAAAAAGAGAGAGAAGATTAATGTTTATGGAAACGACTATAATACAAAAGATGGTACATGTATAAGAGATTATATTCATGTTATGGACTTAATAAGTGCACACCTATTAGCTTTAGAGTATTTAAGAAAAGGCAATGATAGCAACATTTTTAATCTTGGCAATGGTCTGGGGTTTACTGTAAATGAAATAATAGAAGCTTCTGAAGAGGTTATAGAAACCAGTATTGCTAAAGAAATTATATCAAGGAGACCAGGTGATCCTGCTATTTTAATCGCTTCTTCTGAAAAGGCGAAAAATATTCTTGGTTGGGTACCTGAATATACTGAAATAAAAGATATAATTTCATCAGCATGGGAGTTTCACAGAAAGAATGTAAATGGATATGAAAAGTAATTATTTACCAGAAAAGCAGTTAATAAAACAGCAAATTATATGAGTTATAAAGGATTACTCTATAGGGTAGTCCTATTTTACTATAGACATATCATAAGAAATCTTATCATAAATGATAAGAAAACTATAATAGATTTATAAATAAAATATAAGAGCTGCACTTTATAAATCTTGGCAGCTCTATTTATAAATATCTAGAAATATCTTGGTTGTATTACTCCACATGCTAGTCTTTTGCCTGCATTGCCTGCTGGTTGAGAGCGATAATCGTCAGGATTTTGATGTATTATAATTGATTTTCCTATTACATCTCTAGGTCTAAATCTGTTAGTAAAAAAACTCATTTCCGCATAACCGTTATTAGAAAACAAAACAGGGAAATCACCAGCGTGATTGCCATGTGACTGATTATCTGGATTCCAATGTTCACCAGAAGATTTAAAAGGCTCATTTGGATCCCCTACTTCACATACTCCATTCTCATGTATATGAAAGCCATGAGGACCGATAGGTTGTTTACCATTTCTTGCTGGTTCATATTTAGGAAGTCCGGAAACTTTAACCTTAACTTCTGTACCACTGTCATCTTCCTTGAAGTACACTACACCATTAATTTGTGGAGCAAGGGGTCCACCATGAATATATGCAACAGCATCTACTTTTTCTCCGTATCCAAAATAAGAATAATAGTTAATATAAGGATTGGCATATAGATAATTCATCACTCCATCATAATACATAATATTACTTCAGTCCTTTCTTATTAAACCTCTAATATATATTTATGTTTATTCTTATTTTTAGGTGCTTCATTATTTCTTTTGAGATTATTGGAGGAAAAACAATCTATATGTTGAATAAATAAAAGAGCTAAAAATTTGCTAACTAATATATGGGTTATTTCAAGGAGTGTTCCATGTGGTATTTTTAGAAATGTTTTATTATGCTACCTTAGTATTGTGTTTTTTTCTAATACTAGATGAAATTTTGACCATAATAAATACAAAGTTCAGGTTAGAGTGGAAAATTGCTAAGGTCACTAATACTATTTTTCTTGGGCTAGTTTTTTTATCAATAAACAGACTTATAGGGAAAATACCAGAAAAAAATATTTTTGATTATTTGTTAGTTTTTTTTAATTTAGGACTTTTTGTAATTGGTTGTATTACATCTAGAAATATTATGAAAAACTAATGTAGAACTATAAAACATTATCTTCAAAAAAATATGGTATAACCTGAAAAACGTCAAAGGAGGAAAAACATGATTTTTAAGTGGAAAGACAATTTTAGTATTGGAATTGAGGAAATAGACAGACAACATAAGAGATTATTTGAGATAGGAGGGGAAATTTATAATTTAGCCACATTAAAAGATGGGCAAGATCATTATGATGAAATAATTGCACTATTAAATAGTTTAAAAGATTATACAGTATATCATTTTGGGTTTGAAGAAAGTTTAATGGAAAAGTATAATTACGATGATATTGATAAACATAAACAACAACACGATAAGTTTATTGAAAAATTAGTTGAGATTGAAGCTCAAGATATAGATGCTAGACAGAAAAAAGTTATTCTTGATATTTTAGATTTTATAGTAAACTGGATATCTAGCCATATACTTGGAACGGATTTTAAATATAAAGGGATTGTAAGATAAAAGAAGGATGAGATCATGGATTTAGAACAATATGGATTTAAGCTTTTAAGTGATTTTGATATAAGAATATTGAGAGAAGACGAAGTAGATATTGATCTGATAATTTCTTTGGACTATAGGACTTTAGAATTATATTTTGATGATATTCCAATTTATTTTGGAAACAGGATTCAATGTTCTATGATAAAAAATATTGTCATCAGATTAAGTAAGCTTAACAATAATTCTTTATGTACAGTTCACTTTTTAAGAAACATTGATTTACACTCATCTGTAATAAACTTTGAAGTTGACTATAAATGTATAAGAATGGAGATTATGGATTCCGAGCATTCTGTAGAATTTAGAATCATAAAATATAAATTAGGAAGGTGAAATAATGAATAGAGATTTTTACATCAATACTAGAAAGAGAATTATGAGTAATATAGAAGACAACTCATTATTCATTTTATTTTCTGGCATAGCTCCTCATAAATCTGCAGATGCAGAATATGATTTTATTGTAAATAAAAACTTTTATTACATGGTAGGGATTGAGCGAGAAAAATTTGTGTTATTAATTGAAAAAAGAAATAATAAACTAAAAGAAACATTATTCATTGATAAAGTGACAGCTTTAGAAGAAAAATGGACAGGCTTTAGAATGAAAGAAGAAGAGGCAAGATCAATTTCTGGAATAGAAAATATCAAACCAGTAAACAGCCTTAATGATTATATAAACTATATATTATTTGATGGTGATTTTTCAAGGATTTATTTGGATTTAGAAAGACGTGGATGGGATGGCAGTGAAACTAAAGCCTATACTTTAGCGAAAAACATCAGAGAAAAATATCCTCATATAAATATTAACAACTCTTATAATATTATAGCTAAATCTAGAATGATAAAAGCAGAATATGAAATAGATATGATTAAAAAAGCAATAGAAATCACAAACCAAGGAATAAGAAAGATGATGGAGAACTCAAAGCCTGGCATGATGGAATACCAACTTGAAGCTTATTTTGATTTTGAATTAAAAACTCTAGGAGCGAAAAGACATGCATTTAATACTATTGCTGCCTCTGGGAAAAATGCAATAGTGCTACACTATGGTGAAAATAACTGTGAAATGATGGATGGAGACCTTATTCTATTTGATTTAGGTGCTGAATATAATAATTATTGTGCAGATATATCTAGAACTTTTCCTGTTAACGGAAGATTTACTGAAAGACAGAAAGAAATATATAATATTGTACTTAAGTCACAGCTAGAAACTATTAAAGCAGTTAAACCAGGACTTCCATATAAAGAGTTAAATAATGTAACTAAAAATGTTTTAATAGAAGAGTGTAAAAAAATTGGGCTTATTAAAGAAGATGAAGAAATATCTAAATATTATTATCATGGTGTAAGCCACTATTTAGGACTAGATACTCATGATGTAGGAGATAGAGGAGCAAACCTTGAGCCAGGAATGGTACTTACTATAGAGCCAGGATTGTACATAGAAGAAGAAGGTATAGGAATTAGAATAGAAGATAATGTAGTTGTAACTAAAAATGGATGTGAGAACTTATCAAAAGACATTATAAAAACTATTGAAGAAATAGAAGCTTTAATGAATAAATAAAGAGAAGTAAAAACTTCTCTTTATTTATCTATAACTACTAAAAATTATTCAATTATTTTCTCCAACAGTTCTAAACTTTTTTCCATAAGAGAAGGGACATTAGCTGTATTTGGACCCCCTCCTTGTACGAGTTCGGGAGTTCCACCACCTTTTCCATTAATAATATTAATAACAGAGTCAAATATTTCCTTCATGTTTATATTAATATCTCTAGACCTACCCATAAATATATGGCATTTATAGTCATTTTCAATAATGCACAGAATGCATGCAGTTTTAGAATGTGAAAGTATTTGAGACATAGCATATTTAGCCATCTTAGGATCATAATCGTATAATATTTTATTTACTATTCTTATATTTTTTCTTATATTACCTTCATTGATAAAATCATTAACTTGATAATTCAATAATTTTGCCTTAGTATCTAACAAATTTTTTTCTAACAACTTATAATCTTCATAAAGCTTTCTTACAGAATCGTATGTGTCTACATCCTTTGATGATAATAGGGTAGAAATATTGTTAATATAATAGTTTTTTAATGTATAATCTTTTAGCGCTCTGTTTCCGCAGACAAATTCAATTCTAGTATTACCTTTATATTTTTCCCACTTCCTTATCTTAACCATTCCTACTTCTCCAATGTTTCTAAGGTGTGTTCCGGCGCATGGAGTAATATCTACATTCTCGATTTCAACAATTCTAATATTTTTATCTACCGTAGGAAGTTTTCTTAGTGGAATACTTGGGATATCCTTATTTTCAACTTTATAAGTTTTTATTGAAAAGTTACTATATATAATTTCGTTAGCGAATCTTTCGATTTTCTCAACATCACTTTCAGAAAGATTTGGTATTGCTACATCAATATATACATAATCACGTCCAATATGCATTCCTATAGTATTTGCGTTATATAGTTTATAGATTACAGCAGAAAGTAAGTGCTGACCTGTATGCTGCTGCATATGATCAAAACGGTTATTCCAATCAATGGCTATATTTACTGTATCAGTAATTAGATTATCTTCAAGGACATGCACAATATTATCGCCTTCTTCATACACATCAATTACCTTTGAGTCATTTATTGTAGCCTTGTCCATAGGTTGTCCACCACATAAGTGAGGATATATTATAGTTCTATTTAAGGTAATATAAAACTTACTATTAGAGTATTCCTTATTAACTATTTTTGCTGTAAGTTCCTTTAAATAGGGGTTTTCTAGATATACTTTGTCTGTCATATTATCATCCTTTCAGTTATCAATTTGATTTCAATTTATCTGCTAAGGATTTACTTTCATCCTGAAAATAGCTTGTTTTTTCATTATCCTTAAGATTATTAAGTAGAAAAATCTTTAATTATGATAATATCATTTTTATCAATAAATAATATTCTTTTATTCTCATCTATCACTTTATAGTATTTTCCTGTCAAATTCAATAGGTAATCTACAGTTTGTGCTGTATCCTCTAAGATTCCTACTTCTATATTTTTTGATATAATCTTACCTTCGGATATAATAAAAGAATTATATAGTTCGCTCCAAAAGAACTTGATATCAAAGCTATTTTGCTCTATAAGCTTATAATCATTAGGTATAGAAAAACTAGTAGAGTTTATGGCTTCAAATTTAGATAATGATTTTGATACATTAATTGTGATATGTTCTTTTTCTGTAGCTATATTATCAACAACGCTACTTTCAATTATTTTATACCATTTTGGATCAGAAGCATTTGGCTCTCCCCATTTTTCATAATAATATGCTGTGTAATCTATAGACTGGCGAAATACTTCTACAAATTCATTTTCAATTCCAGAAAATACCCTGATAAAACTATCAACAAAATATGCTCCAACCATTTCATCCAGTAATTCTTCAGTTAATATAAAAGCTTTTTTTGAAGGCTCAATTCTAAAAGCAGTTATATTTTTAATATTGCAAAGACCATCAATTTTACTAGTTAATACATATTTATCTTCAAGCAATCTATATATGCCGATTACGCCCTGATCTTGAGATAGATTCACCGATATAATAAGATCTTCTGTATTATCATGGACTACATCAAAAAAATATAAATGTATATCAATAAAATCTATGTAATTTAACCAATTTTCATATCCAAGATTCTCAAGAGCTATTTTTTTTATTGACTCCGCCGATAGTTCTTTTATTTCATCATTATCAGAAAAGAAATTATCAACTAACTTTTTGCTAAGTAAATTGTTATGCATTATTATTTGATTAAAAGTTAGACTATTAGTTTTAGATTCGTTATAAAGCCTGAATACTAGTAAAAATAGAACAAATAGTACTAATATTATTGGTAACGAAATTTTTTTTCTTTCTATCATATTTACACCGCCCTAATGAAAATACTAGTTATAATATTATATAATTACTATTTTTATATATTTCTTTTTATTCATTAATACTTGAACAATTATTTTATTTTTGTTGATTTGTTTAGTATAATAGACTGAAACAAGGTTTTACAATAGAAAATATGCAGGTGATATTATGTCGATAATAGAGTATTTAAAAAAAATACCTTTATTCGTAGGTATGAATAATGATGAATTGCATAAACTTGAAAGAATAACTAAGGAAAGGACATACAAGAAAGGTAGTGCGATAATTGTTGAAGGAGAAAATAGCGAAAACGTATTTATAATAAAATCTGGCAAGGTAAAAATCTTTAAAACTAGTAGCGACGGAAGAGAGATAATTTTAGATATTAAGGGTAAGTCCAAAATATTTGCAGAAGTAACACTATTTGAAGGAGGAACAAACCCTGCTACTGTTGTAGCATTAGAGGATTGCATTATTCTCAGCATTAATAATGATGATTTGGAAGAAATTATTAAAGAAAATCCAGATATGGCATTAAATATTATAAAAGTTTTAAATAAGAGGTTAAAAGAAGCACAGTCAAGAATAAAAAATATGGCTCTAAATGACACATATGTCAGGACTGCTCAAGCTCTTTTAAAGTTAATGGAAAGGTATGGTATAGAGACTGAAGATGGAGCTTTTGAGTTATCTTTAAAGTTAACACGAGAGGAGCTAGCGGGTTTAGCAGGAACGTCCAGAGAAACTGTAAGCAGAGCATTAAGCCAATTTAGCAAGGAGAATGCAATAAAAGTAATTGGACGAAAAATAATCATTCTAGATAAGAACAAATTAAAGGTGTGGTTAAGTTAATAAATTAGGCTTTATTACTATATTACTTCTATTTATAATGCTTATATACTACTAATAAGCTTAAATAGAAGTTTTTATTTTTTGTCGTTAATTATTTCCTAGCGTATAATAATTATTGAAGAACACGTTAATAATCTTTAAAATAATAAAAGACTAACATCGAAGGAGGTGCTTCAATGAAATGTCAAATGAAATAATATTAGATTTCAAGGATTTTATAGATTTTTTCATAATGAAGTATAAATATGATAATAGGGGCGTCTTGAGAAAAATCAAACTAAAAAGTGGCCTAAACAGACAGCTAAGTGAGGAAGAATGGTATGAGTTATTTATTACTAAGTCAGCTTTAAATTGTTGTGCAAAGTTTTTATTGATAAAGTTTTATGAAGATAATGAGAAAATAGCTTGTAAAATCAATAGACAAGGCTTAAAGAAATGGAGAGCCTTAGTTTCAAACATTGAGCAACAGATGGGAATATTATATGATATTGCAGAAAAAGACTGTGGAAGGATAGATGAGCTAAAATTTGCTTTTAGAGAAAGCGATTATGATTTATATAAGATTGATGATGAGTTGGCTTCTTATATTATTAATAAGTTTATTAACTATGATTTTAATGGATATGATAGTAAAAAAATTCATAGTATATTCGTTTCTCTTTATTATGATGAAAAAAGAATCAGCATGAACTTACAACTTTTTTATAAACCAGCTAATGCTATAGAACATATATTATCTTTTAGCAATTAAAAAGAAAACCATCTTTGGTTTTCTTTTTAATAATCATTTTCATAAAAGCCATCTTCATCATAGTTCTCATCAACTTCAAATAATTCCTCATCATCATAAACATCATCATAATCTTCGTTTAAATAGTTTGTGTAAGTGCTTTCAATATATTCATCATTTTCTCCACTTTGTATTTTATCTATTTTATCTTTGATATAATTGGAAACATCGTATAAGCCTTCGTTGTCTAATACATCTGAAGCTTCATCTAATACCCCTACTATTATTTCTATAATACTAGACAAACCAAAAATAAATTCTTCTTCACACTCAAATTCTTTTTCTGATATGATATTTGAGACAATATCTAATGCTACTTCCACATTTTTGAAGTTACCATAGTAGATTTCGTCGTAGAGCTTATTTAACTCACTTAGTTCAATTTGCAACCTACTCATAAAAAACCTCCCATAAAAATAATGGATATGAAGTTAATGAACATCATCATTTTGAAATAGCCATCAAAAAGCTAGTGACTATATTTAAGTCTTTTTAAAATTAATATGTTGAACTGTTAAAATAAATGCCTATCTATTTTTTTGAATTCTAGATATAATAAATTTTACTCAAAAAAAGTAGAATTTCAATAATTATTATGCCACAAAAATTGAGATAATTACCTAAAAATCGTGGCTCTTTAAAAAAAATTTATGTTATAATACAAAGGGAGGGTGCTATTGATGAGAAAATACGAATATAAAATAGAAAATATAAAGGCTTATGGTGTAACATCACTAGTATTGACTAAAGAACACGAAAAAAAATTTAATGTTTTAGGTGCAGATGGTTGGGAGCTAGTAAGCTTAAAATCGCTAAATAACCCCAGGAATTTAATTGCTGTCTTTAAAAGAGAAATAATAGAGGATTAATAATGAGTAATTATTTTTTTCTATTAACACTTACGAATGATACTAGGTCAATAGGATATCTTTACAAAGTTATAGGTTTTTTGCTTATAATTTTTTCGTTCAATAGGATGTATAAAAAAAGAAGAAAATAGAGAGGTTATAAAGTTAATCCTCTCTATTTTCTAATATTCAGAAATTATTGCTATATGTTACAGATTGTTAATTTTCAAAGGAAAATTGTAACAGATATTTAAAAAAAAGTAGATAACTCACTGATATAATATAATCAAATATTTGACAAACAGATAAGGGGAGGGTGCTTGTATGGATGTTAAGAGAATTAAGGATCTTGTATTCAGAGTCAAAGACAATATACAAAATGTTATTGTAGGGAAAGATGATGTTATTGATTTGGTAATTACCTCAATAATATGTTCAGGTCATGTATTATTGGAGGATGCTCCAGGACTAGGCAAAACTATGCTGGCAAAATCCTTAGCAAGATCTTTAGATTGTGATTTTAAAAGAATACAATTTACTCCTGATTTATTACCTTCAGATATTTTAGGATTAAACTATTACAATCAAAAAACAGGGGAATTTCAATTAAAGGAAGGCCCAATAATGAGTCAAATTGTTTTGGCTGATGAAATTAATAGAGCTACTCCAAGAACGCAATCGAGTCTATTGGAAGCCATGGAAGAGCATCAAGTTAGTATAGACGGAATAACCTATAAATTGAAAGAACCTTTTTTTGTAATAGCTACTCAAAATCCAATAGAAACCTCAGGTACATTTCCTCTTCCAGAAGCACAGCTAGATAGATTTTTCATGAAACTTTCCATGGGATATCCAAAATTTGAAGAAGAATTTGAAATATTGATGAGATTTAAAGAGAATAACCCAATAAACGAAATTCAAGCAGTAGTATCGATAGAAGATATTATAAAAGCTAGAAGAGATTATTCAAATGTTTATGTAGATGAAGATATAATAGAATACATTTTGAAAATTGTTAACGCCACACGTGAAAATGAAGAAATAGAACTGGGAATAAGTCCAAGGGGGAGTTTAGCCTTATTTAAGGCCTCACAGGCATATGCAGCAATAAATGGAAGAGACTACGTACTGCCTGATGATGTTAAGTTTCTTATAAAACCAATTTTTGTTCATAGACTTATATTAAATTCCCATGCTCAAATTAAAGGTAGAAATGCAGAGGACATATTAGATCATATACTCTTGAAAATTAATACCCCTGTAGAAAAAACTAGAGGCCATTAGGAGCTGAATAATCATGGGTGTAGTTATAACTATTTTTACTTTACTTATTATTATGTTTAGGATTTTGGATAGATGGGAAAAATTAGCGTTAAAGAATTTAGAATATAAGAGATACATTGATAAAGAAAGGGTTTTTATTGGAGATCCAGTTAGGTTAACTACTGAAATAACAAATGATAAACTTTTAATACTGCCATGGATAGAAGTGAACGCAAATATTCCTATAGAAATTGATTTTAAAGATCAAAGAGTAGTTGTACACAATAATAAAAGCGAAAAAATATATAAGGTAGTTACTTCATTACTAAGCTTTCAAAGAATAAAAAAACACAATACAATTTTTTGTAAAAAAAGAGGATATTATTCTTTTAATGATGTAAAAATGTCAGTAGGAGATTTTTTTGGATTTGCTGTCGCAGAAAAAGAAATACATTATCCTATGAAATTAATAGTTTATCCGGAAGTTAAGCCTCTTGGACAACTTATAATGCCATCTAAGAGCATTCAAGGTGAGTTGTCGGTGAGACGCTGGATAATTCCAGACAACATATCTGTAATTGGAGCAAGGGAATATACACCCTATGACAGCTTTAATACTATTGATTGGAAGGCCACGGCTAGAACAAGCAAACTGCATGTAAAAAAACTTGACTATACAGCTGATCCATCTATTATTATACTCTTAAACGTACAAACTAGCGACATATATTGGCAAAATGTAAATTCGGAATTAATAGAAAAGGGAATAGATATTGCAGCATCAATTGCTCATAAAGCAATTGATGAGAAGGTAGATGTAGGCTATTCTTCAAACGCCCTTTTTTATGGTGACAATCGTGATATTTTTGTTAAGCCTAGTAATGGGAGAAAACAAAAAATGATTATTTTTGATGCTTTAGCCAAAACTTCATATTTACCTATAGATAGTTTTGATAAATTTTTAAGTAAAAATACAAGACTTATAGATAAGAATAATGTAATAATTTTGATTATATCTCATATTACTTATGATTTGATAAAAAAGATAAACTCAATGATAAAAGCTGGTTATTATATAAAACTAATTCTTCTTGATAATAGTTTGAAGACAGAAGGATTATTTAAAGAGGTAGAAATTATCTATAGTTATGAATTTATTAATGATGATAAGTAAGAGGGTGAGCAAATGTATGCAAAGCTCAATAACATATTTAACATAATAGTTAAAGGATTATTTGAGACAGCTATCATCTCAATTTCTGGTATCTTGCTTATATTTCTTTTTGCAGAGATTGATAGCACCTCAATAATTAACAGAATTATAGCCTTTTCCTTAGTAAATTATTTATGTGCATATTATTTAAATTCTTATGTTCTCATAAAAATTAAATCGAATTTTAAAAAGAAATATATTACAATATTTTTTGCCGTGTTTTTATCACTAGTTAGTTCTCTTGTTACATCAAGTGAAACTATAGTAATATGCTTCATAATCTACTTATTTGGATGGTATAGAAGTTTTGTGAGCATAGTTGAAGATAGAGATATACAATCTACAAAGAAAATTTTTATAATAAGTCTTTTAGTCTATTTATTTATTATTTTAATAATAAGTTTAACTAACGGAGAAAGTGCTACGGCTCAAAAGTTAAAAATGTTTTTTCCTATATATGTAGGTTCTGCATTATCTTATTTTGCTATAACGAATATAGAGGTTGCTTATAATAAAAGAAATTCAAATTCTTTAAATAAAGCAAAAAATATTAGAATTATAAATTTGATTTCTTTTTCATTAATAATTATAGTATTAGCATTTACTTTAACAGGTTTTTTTGACGTTTGGAAAATAATATTTTCTAGTAAATTATTTAATGCAATCAGCTCCATATTACAAAAAATTGGAGAGATTATAATCTATCCTATAGCGCTTTTTATAACTAAAATTGGGGAACTAATATATAGAAAAGCTGATTTTTCAATCCTTGAGAGGTTAAATAATGGTGAAATAAGTGAAGAGATAGAAAACATTCCAAGTAGTACTTTATCTTCAAACACGCAATTTATCATAGACTTGGTATTTAATATTGTTAAATGGAGTATTGTCATTTCAATTATTTTTATAATTATTTTTTACATTATAAAAGCAATAAGCAACATAAGTCTTCTATCTGAAAATGAAGAGAATGAGGAAGAAGAAAAAGAGTTTATTTTATCTCCGAAGGAAATGAGAAAGAGAATTGGAAAATCTCTTAAAAGATTAATTTTAAATGTATCTATGGCTTTTTCAAAGTCTAGAAATAATATTTATGATATTCCTGTAATTAGGCGCATTTATTTAGATACAATATTGACACTTAAAGAAAAAGGATATGAATTTGCAAATAATCATACACCTAATGAATTTCTATCTACTTTAAATAAATCTAAGTATATTAATACTGGTATTAGAGATTTAACTCGAATTTACAATGAATATAGATATGGTAGAATAGAGCCTACAGAAGAGGAAATCGAAAACTGTATTAATGTCAAAAGCAATATAATTAAAATTAACAATCAACAATGAATCGATACAATTGCTAAACTACCCCCTTGAATACCGATACACTTATGTTATAATTAAATTATTATAATAACAATTTAATTAAGGGAGGTATAGCAATGGATAATGTTAATGTTAGAAAACTAACCTATGGAGGGTTAATGACTGCATTAGTATTTGTAACTACGGCAATAATCCCTCAAATTCCAATACCATTTACAGAAGGATACATACACACTGGAGATAGTATGATATTTGTGACCTCAATACTTTTAGGGTGGAAGTATGGACTATTTGCTGGTGGTGTTGGCTCAGCTATGGCAGACTTATTTTTGGGATATGCACACTGGGCGCTTCCAACTCTAATAATAAAAGGAATAATGGGAGCAATTGTTGGCCTTATGGCACAAGATGTGAATAGCCATAAGCTGAAAACTCTTAGAAGTATTATTTCATACACTATCGGAATTGGCTGGGTAGGAACAGCTATATACTTTAAAACAACATTATATAATATATCCTCTAACCTTGAAAATTCAGAAGTGGCTGGCTTTCTTGTAGAAAAATTAAGTTTAGATGGAACTCAGCAGTTAGAAAGCTTAATAAATAGTGTTCAGTTATCTTTGATGTTTGCTGCTATCATAATTCCAGTATTTATTGTTGTACTATCAATTATATTAAAGAAAAAGGATAAAGAACTGTTTAGTATGAATAGTTTAATGGGAATGACATTAGCAGGTCTTTGGATGGTAGTTGGATACTATATAGCTGGAGGAATATTGAAGGGAAATATGATAATTCCTATGTTTAGTGTTCCTGCTAATATTATTCAGTTTATTGGAGGAGCAGTTATTGCATTTCCAATAATATTAGCTTTAAAAAAATCAAAGGTATCTACAAAAATAAGCTCTAGAATTATCTAGAGCTTATTTTTTAACTTTTTTTAATAATTCGGAAAATTTAGAATATAAGAGAAATATATTATTTTATTGTATATTTATTTAATCTTTAAGAAAAAAATCAGGAAAACATTTTCCTGAATCTGATAACTTCAATAATAAGCAAAAATATTGATAATAATATTTTGCACAAAATGCATTATTATACAGAATATGAATATATATAAAACCATACAATCTTGACACATTAGCAAGGATATTAATATAATCAAATTAAGGAGAAGTAGGATAATTGACATTTTCTTATAAAATATGCATAACACCTGTATAAAGAGGGGGTTGTTATTGTGGGAGGTAGAAACAAAATACTTAATGTATATTCGGAAATTGGAAAGTTAAAAACAGTATTATTGCACCGTCCAGGCAGAGAACTTGAAAACCTTGTTCCGGATTATCTGGAAAGATTATTATTTGATGACATACCTTACTTAGATTTAGCTAGAAGAGAGCATGACAATTTTGCTGAAATATTACGTGGAAATGGTGTAGAAGTTTTATATCTAGAAGACCTGTCTGCTGAAGCCATTACTGAGCCTGAAGTCAGAAATAATTTTATACAAGATTTTTTAGAAGAAGGTAATGTTGTGGGAATAGGCACTAAAGAAGTACTTAAGGACTATTTTGATAAATTTAGCAATAAAGAGTTAATTGATAAACTAATGGCAGGAGTTAGAAAAGATGAAATTCCAAAGTTAATAAACAAGTCTCTTGTGGATATAACTGATACTAAGTATCCTTTTGTATTAGATCCAATGCCAAATCTTTATTTTACTAGAGATCCTTTTGCGACTATTGGCAGCGGAATAACACTTAATCGTATGAAAACTCATGTTAGAAATAGAGAAACAATTTTCGCCAAATATATTTTTGAAAATCATCCTAGATTTAGAGATGCAGATATACCAATATGGTTCAATAGAAAAGAAACTTTCTCCCTTGAGGGAGGAGATATTCTAGTTTTAAATCCTAAAGTTATTGCAGTAGGTATTTCTGCTAGGACTGATGCAGCTGCTATAGAAAAATTTGCTGAAAAAATTTTGTATTCAAATCAAAGTTTTGAAACAGTTCTTGCTTTTGATATTCCGAAGAAGAGAGCTTTTATGCATTTAGATACTGTATTCACTATGGTTGACTATGACAAGTTCACTATTCATCCTGAGGTTGAAGGCAATCTAACAGTTTACTCAATTACCAAAAGTATGAGATTTTTTGGCGAACTTTCTATTGAGAAGGAAGAGTTGCCTTTAGAAGAAATATTGCTAAAGTACCTTGATATGGATAAAATTACCTTGATTCGCTGTGCTGGAGGTAATGCCATAGACGCTGCAAGAGAACAATGGAATGATGGTTCAAATACTTTAGCTATAGCGCCTGGCGAAGTAATAGTATATGCAAGAAATTATGTTACAAATAAACTTCTTGAAGAACATGGAATTAAAACTCATGTAATGTCTTGCTCAGAGCTTTCGAGAGGACGTGGTGGGCCAAGATGTATGAGTATGCCTTTAATCAGAGAAAATTTATAATTTAAATATAAAGGAGGATTATTAATGGCATTTAATTTGAAAGGGAGACATTTCCTAACACTAAGGGACTTTTCAACAAAAGAAATAGAATATTTAATTGATTTAGCTGCTGAACTAAAAAGACTAAAATATGCAGGAGTAAAACCAAGAACTTTAGAAGGTAAAAATATTGCTTTAATTTTTGAAAAACCTTCTACTAGAACAAGGTGTGCCTTCACTGTGGCTGCAGTAGATGAGGGGGCTCATGCAGAATACTTAGGAAAAGGAGATATTCAATTAGGTAAAAAAGAATCAGTTGCGGATACTGCAAGGGTCTTAGGGAGAATGTTTGATGGAATAGAGTTTAGAGGTTTTAAGCATGAGACAGTAGAAGAGTTAGCAGAATATGCAGGAATACCTGTTTGGAATGGACTTACTGATAGATATCATCCTACTCAAATATTAGCTGATTTTCTAACTATCAAAGAACATAAAGGATATTTAAAAGGAATAAAATTTGCATATGTAGGTGATGGAAGAAACAATATGGCCAATTCACTTATGATAGGTGGAGCTAAAATGGGTATGGACATGAGAATAGTATCTCCAAGAGAATTATTCCCAGAGGACGAAATCATAAATACAGCTAAAGAAATTGCCAAAGGCACAGGAGCTACAATAACTATTACAGATTCTGTCGATGATGGAGTAAAAGGCGTTGATGTAATCTATACCGATGTATGGGTATCTATGGGTGAAGAAGAACACTTTGAAGAAAGAATAAGGCTTTTAAAAGCATACCAAGTGAATATGGATATGATAAAAAAAGCTGATGAGAATGTGCTATTCTTGCACTGCTTACCAGCATTCCATGACTTAAAGACTTCAGTAGGAGAAGAAATATATCAAAAATACGGTTTGACAGCAATGGAAGTTACAGATGAAGTATTTGAAAGTGGACATTCAGTAGTCTTTGATGAAGCAGAAAATAGAGTTCATACAATCAAAGCTGTAATGGTAGCTACACTTGGAAATCAATAAAATTATGGAAGAGCCTGTTCACTTCACATCAGGCTCTTTTTGATTTATAAGTCAACTTTATTCGAAATATGCTATAATGTACATAAATGGTAATA
This sequence comes from Proteiniborus sp., assembly GCF_040308045.1. Taxonomy (NCBI): domain Bacteria; kingdom Bacillati; phylum Bacillota; class Clostridia; order Eubacteriales; genus Proteiniborus; species Proteiniborus sp. Next base: position 3,765 of record NZ_JAWRHZ010000057.1, on the reverse strand, counting down.
CACTACAGTATTGGGAATGGTGTTATTTATGAAAAGGCTTTTTTTACTTTTAGTCATTCCATTTATTATAGGTATATATATTTCATACAATTTAGTTGTGGATAGGATAACAGCAATTATAGTTGCTATTTTACTTGTTGCAGGATTAGTAATTTCTTTTGTTTTAGAGAAAGGGTATAATTTAGTATTATTTGTTCTATTTATTTTTTTGGGAATGATAATGACATTAAATAGCGTGAAAAGTGATTTAGATAATTTCTATGATAAGGATTTAGTGATAGAAGGTGTTATAGAAAATAGAACTGCATTAAATGAAGATAAGAGTACTTATGTCGTAAAGGTTAATAGGCTTTTCTATAATAATAAGCTTTTAAACCTTGAAGAGAAAATATTACTTAATTATTATGATAAAGAAATTTTAGATGTTGGTTATAAAATAAGGGTTAAAGGTAGACTATTATTGCCTAGGGAAAATACAAATCCAGGGCTATTTAACTACAGACTTTATTTACAAACAAAAGATATTCACACTACTTTAAATTCTGATAGTAGTTCTCTATATATCATATCTAAAGATAAAACTAGTCAAAAGCAAATATTAAGACTTAAGTTTCAAGAGAAAATCATTAGTATTTTAAAGAATACACTTGATGAAAAAAACAGTAGAATTATGAGCTCAATAATATTAGGTCAAGATAGCTTTTTAGATGAAGAAACTGGGACAAGGTTTAGAGAACTAGGATTATCTCATATTTTAGCTGTATCGGGCTTACATATAGGTATCATTTATTTATTTATAGCTAAGATATTAAAACTTTTAGGTACTGATAAAAAGTTTTCTGTTATAATTTCTTTAATAATAATTTGGATTTATGCATTTTTAATTGGTTTCCCAGCATCTGTATTAAGGTCATCAATAATGTTCAGTATTTTATCTTTATCAGCTTTGTTCTATAGAAGATATGATTCAATAAACACATTGTCTTTTGCTGCTTTACTTTTAATAATGATAAGACCTTTATGGATTTTTGATGTAGGATTTCAACTATCATTCGTTGCAACTACTTCTATTATCATATTAACTCCTAGGATCAATTGTTTATTATCAATATATAGTAAAACAGTTGCTAGATTATTATCTTCACTTATAGCAGTTCAAATAGGTTTATTTCCAATTTTAGCTTACCATTTTAATTCATATGCAGTAATTTCTTTAATGTCTAATCTTATTCTAATACCTATATTTTCTTTTTCGTTAGTTCTTTGTTTTATACTAATTATTGTATCCATTATTTTTATAAATCCAATTTTTTTGCTAGGATATTTGTTGAATATAATATTAAATGCAGCAAATTTTATAATAGATACGCTTTATAAATTTTCTTTTATTAACTTATCTTTACCGTCCTTAGGTATTAGATTTATTCTGCTTTTCTACCTTGTTCTACTTGCTGGTCTAAGGATTATTAGAATCGATTTCTTCAAGCCAAAGATTAACAAACTCATTTTTAATTATATGATTTTGGTTATTTTAGTTGGATTTTTTAATGTGATTATCTTTAACGAAACTACTTTGGAGTTCATTGATGTTGGACAAGGGGATAGCTGTCTTGTATCTACTAAGGATAAAGTGTTTTTAATAGATACAGGAGGTACTGCATTTAGTAAATTCGATGTAGGTGAAAGGATAGTACTACCTTTTCTAGTTAAGAAAGGTATAAATAGATTAGATGCAGTTTTTATTTCACATTTTCATGAAGACCATGCAGAAGGATTAATTTCCTTATTAAATAACATAAAAATAGATAATATTTTTATTGGATATGAGAATACAGAAAACGAACTATTTAATGAAATAATGCATTTGTCAAATATGTCCAATACCAAAGTGTTTAAAATATATGAAAATGATTCAATTTATTTAGATAATAATAATTTTATTAAGGTTTTAAACCCTTCTTATAATATGTCTATAGATACAATTTCCAATGAAAATAATTTATCTATGGTTTTAAATCTTATAAGCTATAATAAGAAAATTCTTTTTACAGGTGACATAGAAAAAGAGAGCGAATATAAAATTATTAATAATTTTGAACTTGGAAAAATAGATATTATAAAAGCTCCCCATCATGGCAGTAGCACATCATCAACTCCCGAACTATTAAAAGCAGCGAGTCCATCATACACAGTTATTCAAGTAGGTAAAAATAACTTTGGACATCCAAATACTGAAGTATTAGATAGGTATAAACAAATAGGCGCAAAAGTTTTAAGAAATGATGAGAATGGATTAATTACCTTTCGAATAAATAATAATGGAATAAAAATACATACATATGTCAAGGACAAACCTACAATTAATGATATAATAATAAAATATAGATATGAATTACTTTTCTTATTTATCTACATAATTAGTTCGTATTTTATGTGCAAGATTTATGCTAAATTTAGCTTTAATTTGAGAAATTCAATGTAAATACTATGTGAACAATTATAGGGTAAAATTTTTAGTTAATAATTTTATATGATTTTTCTAAGGGAGTGGATTTATGGATTACAAAGACATGCTAAAAGATATAAAAAACAATAATCTAAAAAGAGTTTATCTCTTGTATGGAAATGAGATGTATTTAAAGGACTATATACTATTTGATATTAAGAAGAAATATATTGATAAAGCTTTTGAATCCTTAAACTTAATATATATTGACGGAAAAGAAACATCAACAGATTTAATAATCAATGCCTGTGAGACTCTTCCTTTTTTGGCTGACAAAAAAATAGTTATTGTAGAAGATCTTCCGTTGTTCACCACAAAGAAAGAAACAAGCAATATAGATGAAGAGGAACTATGCAACTATTTACGAAGACTGAATATTTCCACATGCTTAATTTTTATAATTAATGAAGAAAAAATTGATAACAGAAAAAAAGTTGTTAAAACAATTAAACAAAATGGAGAAATAGTACAACTTTTAAAGCTAAGAGATATGGAGTTGATTAAATGGACTCAAAGTATATTTTTCAAAAATGACAAGAAAGTATCAAAATTAGATATTCAATTTTTTCTTAATCAAGTTGGTTATTATGACGCTAGTAGCAATCGCACATTATATGATTTAGAAAATGAAATCAATAAAATATGCAGTTATTTAGGAGATAGAACTACAGTAGAGAAAAAAGACATTGAAAAGGGAGTGATTAAATCCCTTCAAAACAATGTTTTTGCTCTTGTTGATGCATTAGGCCAGAAAAAAACTGATATAGCTTTATCTATATTTAATGATATGATTCTTGAAAACGAGCCTATTCAATTGATATTCCACATGATTATCAGGCAAATAAGAATGTTGGTACTTACTAAGCTTTATGAAGAAAAAGGTTATAGTCAAGGAGATATTGCGCAAAAAATTAATGTCCCTGCATTTGTAGTTAAGAAATTAGTATCTCAAACAAGGAACTTTTCTTCAAGTAGGCTTGACTTGGTTTTAGAAAAAGCCCTAGAGGTCGATAGAGCTATAAAAACAGGTAAATTAGAATGGAAGTTAGGTGTTGAAATGTTCATAGCTGAACTTGGTGAATAAAAAAATAAATGTTTAATATATTATGAATTATAAATGGTAATGTAAAAAGTTCTATGAAAAAATAATGGTCAAAAAATAGTGTTTTTAAAGCAAATTTTGAGTAGGTTCTCCCGCCACCCTTGACAAAAATAAGAAAATGCTTAAGCAAAAGTAACAAGGGCGAAGGGAACTCAAA